>CAZIVV010000247.1:0-1606 GCA_964542775.1 uncultured Desulfomonile sp. | reverse complement strand
GACCTGGTCCTTTGACAAACATTGTCCAATAGACCCCTCAATTCTATGTCGTCCATCACTCCCCACAAATGGACATGTTTCGGCCGGATCATCAGTAACAGGTCGTACATGGATAGCATGCCCAGCATCTTGCCGTCCTCTCCTACCACCACCATTCCAAAAATGCGTCGCTTTTCCTCATCTGACGCTTTTCGAAATGCAATGGCCGCCTCCGGGATGGAAATATCAGGATTCAGAGTATGAAAAGTCGTGGTCATAATATCGCGCGCTACAAACATATCAGACCTCCTGGTAACATCGGCGTAAAATCAGAAGAGCAAAATCCTTCAGCCCAAACAGATGAAAACGGCGTCATGCATCATTGATCAGTTAAAGCCGTGAAAAATCTCAAGACGGCTTTGCCGGATCACAAACCCCTTATTCGGCTTTTAATATATACAAATTAGTTAGTATGAACATTAAACCTGCATCGAAATTAAAACAATCATTTTGTGACTGGACATCCAATTTTCAAACGGAAGATTGAAACCTAAAGACGAAAAATAGAATGTTAGTACAAACTGACACGGATAACTCAATCACATGAAGTCCTTGATCCTGAGTTCGTGATGCAGACAATCACAAGCGTACAAATTTCTATTGACAGATTGCTACTCTTTAATTAGACTGGTCTAACTTAATTAGATTGATACATAGAGCGAGCAGAGATCTGCATTTGGAGGACTTTTCACGTGAAATCAAAAAAGAGACTGTGGGAACTCAAGCCGTCAACAATCTGCAAGGTTCTTGGAACAGCTTTAGACAAAAAAGATGTTCAAAAACTGGCCAGAAAGTTTCGTATGTCGAACAGCAATCCCCTGGTAGATGACGAACTTGCCTTCCATTCCGCCCTGGTGGAGTATTCCCAGTCGGAAAACCCGATATCACGACACACCGATAAGTTACTAAGGAAACGTTACGAAACCCACGCCAAAAAGCTCTCGGACATGAATCCCGAATCCATCCTGAAAGCGCTTCGCCAGGCCCCTGAGACTCTTAATGTTCCATTGTGGGCAGCGCTCTGGGGAATATCCTCTTCGGATGAAGGTGAAAAATATGAAGCGGCTCTGTTTGGATTTGTTCACTTACTGGAGCATCGACTGGTACGTCAACACTGGAGGGAACTGTCGAATAAGATCACAAGAGATGCCACAACTAAACAGCAAAACCATGATGCGCTGGCTCTCAGGAAATCCGTACTGGAATCCCGCAGGGAAATCGAATCTCTAAAAAAAGCCAATGAGCGTCTTCAACAGAAGCTTATAGCCAACGAGTCCGCATCTCTGGGGTCTCCGTCGCTTGATCCATCGGTTACCCGCCTTCCATGCGCCTGTGTATGTAAGAACAAGCAAAAAATTATGGAGCTAAAGCAGTTGCTGGAGGAAGAGCGAGACAGAAGCAGGTCCTTTCAAAACGAAATAGCTCTTTTCCGTAATGAGATTGACGGGTTGATGTCAGAATTGGCCAATTTGAGCCGTGAACACGAACAGTCGGAATGCGGGGAATCACAAACATCTTGTCCAATCTCAAACTTTCTCAACGGCATGAGCGTTGCGATGGTTGGAGG
>CAZIVV010000246.1:0-31613 GCA_964542775.1 uncultured Desulfomonile sp. | reverse complement strand
GGAGTGAAAGTAGACTTCCTGGATGTGATCTTTTAACCAGTCGTTGTTTTTAGCAAATCCTACTGCAACCAGAATAATCGGGAGGACTTTATTGATCAAACACGCTCCGGCGGTGTTAACAGAGAACATGGCATGATCAATTACATTCAGGGTATTGATATTTAAGACCGAATTATTTCCGACAGGCAAAATTAATGAACAAAAAAAGCTTCCGTAATGATCCATTAGTATTACCCCCCCGGGGAATCCGTATCCCTCTTTTGGGCAAGATGCTGGCGCTACTTTTGTCACTGGCCCTGATACCCCTCATAGTAGTTGGAACTATGAGCATCAGGAGTGGTGTTGAAGCTGTAGAGCAAACGGCGACACAGAAACTGAAGGTTATAGCCTCCACGGAGCGGGGACGCCTCGACCAGATCTTCTCCCAGATGCAGAGACTTCAGCAGGTTGTAGCCAATGCCAAAATAGTTGAGGACGCCTGCCATGCGCCTGCGGAGCAACGCGCAGTAATGCTTCCTGAGCTTGAGCGCTGGTTGAGAGATGTTCTTCTGTGCAATCCGGACCTTTCAATGGCTTACGTAGCAGACGCGAAAGGTGTCTGTTTTGTATCGACAAGCCCCGAGATGCTGGGGATCGACGTAAGCGCCCAGCGCAGGTATATGCGTCGGGCGCTCAATGGCGAGAATGCTATTTCTAATTTGACCAGGAGATCTACAGCTGCCGACCGGGGCGTATTTTTTGCCGGACCGGTCATGGATCATGGAAACAGGGTCACAGGAGTGGTAGCTATTGAGCTAAAGGGTCAGGTGATCGATGACGTTTGCAGGGAAATCACAGGGCAAATGGCACAGGGAATCGCCATGGTGATAGACCAGAACGGGGTAATAATATCGCACCCTGATGAGGAAAAACGTTACCTCAGTCTGGAAAATATTTCTACTGAAGCTTTGAGCTGGTTTGATCCGAAATTTCTGTATGGTGTGGACCGCATAGACTCTATCGGTCAGAAGGGTTTATCCAGAGCCTTGGGTCTGGGTCATGAAAATGGATACCTTATAGACTTGGAGTCTGAGGGACCGCCAATGGTTATTGGCTATGCCCGCATGCAAAAGACTCCATGGACAATCGCGGTGATGCAGCCTAAATCGCGTTTTGACTTACCGATGCGCGAGCTTGCCACGCATCAGCGGTGGTGGATTGTTGGCATAGGTATATTTGCCGGCCTGGCGGCGATCTGGATCACTTATAGCCTGCTCAGGCCCATCAAATCGCTTCTGACGGCTTCCACTAAGGCAGGAGAGGGCGACTGGACAGCTCGAGCCACTGTTGTCAGTAACGACGAACTTGGAGATCTGGCGCTGGCTTTCAATTCTATGATGTTCGCTATGAATGAACGGGCTTCAATGTTACGCGAGTTGGGCCTCGATGATCAGGTTGATACAGCGCAGGATTCTGTTTCAGGAACATCCATGATCCCACAGCAATCCATGCTGGTAGCCGATGAGCGGATCAGGCTGTTACTGGAATTTGCCGGTGAGGGGATCATAGGCATCAACCACGAGGGAACCATAACCTTCGTAAACCCTGCAGCGAATCGCATGCTAGGCTACACTACAGATGAATTCCTTGGTCAGGACCTGCACAGTCTGATCCATCACTCCCACGAAGACGGGACCCCTTATCTGCCTCATACATGTCCGATGTTAAACGCGTTCTCGCTTGGGGAAGCGAGCCATGTGGACAATGAGGTTCTGTGGCGCAAAGATGAAACGTGTTTTCCTGTAAGTTATTCGAGTAACCCTGTGTACAAAGACGGCCGGATTGTAGGCGCGGTTGTAACCTTCAGAGATGTAACGGATCAACGCCGGGCAGAAGAGGCGCTTGCGGCGAGTGAACAAAGGATGCGCAAGATCCTGGAGACTGCCAATGAGGGTTTCTGGCTGATAGACAATGAGCAGCGGACGGTATCCGTGAACCCGGGATTGTGCAGTATTCTTGGCAGGACTCAGGAGGAGATTATTGGTCGGTCAATCTTTGACTTTGTCGACGAGGAGAATAAGAAGATTTTCATGTTTCAAATGGGCGAGAGAGACAGAAAAAGGACGGGTCTGTACGAGATTTCACTGCTTAAATCCGATGGCTCCAATGTTCCCTGCCTGTTCCACGCCAGCCCGTTTCTGGATGACAAGGGCGTCAAGCAAGGCGCTTTTACTTTTGTCACAGATATTACCTTGCGCAAAGAGGCTGACGAGCAGATGCGTCGCGCGAAGGAATTGGCTGAGGAAGCTACCCGGGCGAAGTCCAACTTCCTTGCCAACATGAGCCACGAGATCCGGACCCCGATGAACGCTGTTATCGGTATGACACATCTGGCGCTTCAAACCCAGTTGAATCCAAAACAGCAGGACTACCTGAAAAAGATCCAGAGGGCAGCTTATTCACTGCTGGGAATCATCAATGACATCCTTGATTTTTCGAAGATTGAAGCAGGCAAGATGCAGATGGAATCGGTGGTTTTCAGTCTTGATGAAGTTCTGGACAATCTTTCAACCGTTGTGGGAGTGAAGGCTAATGAGAAGTCTCTGGAATTCCTGATAAACGCTTCCAGGGATATACCGGCATTCCTGGTGGGAGACCCCTTGAGACTGGGGCAGGTCCTGATTAACCTGTGCAATAACGCGGTTAAATTTACCCAGACCGGGGAAATTGTTGTCTCTATTGAACTTGTTAGCGCAAATGACAAAAGAGCTGAAATCAGGTTTTCCGTTAGTGACACCGGTATTGGATTATCACCCGATCAATTGTCGTCCCTTTTCCAATCGTTCAGTCAGGCCGATGCGTCTACTACCCGCAAGTACGGCGGAACCGGCCTTGGACTATCCATAAGCAAGCGCCTCGTGGAAATGATGGGCGGCAGGATATGGGTCGAAAGCGCTCCAGGAATTGGCAGCACATTTTTCTTCACAGCGATTCTTGGTATTGCCGAGGAAGGTCACAAACAGGGCAGTGTCGATTCTCTGGATCTCAAGGGTCTTCGAGCGCTGGTAGTTGACGATAACCCCACATCACGACAGATATTCCTGGGAATGCTCCAGTCGCTGTTTTTCGATGTAACCCTGGCGGCGTCCGGAGAGGAAGGTCTGGCGGAGTTAGAAAAGTCTGTTATGGATAAACCTTTCGATCTGGTGGTGATGGACTGGAGGATGCCGGGTATAGACGGGATAGAGGCCACCCGACAGATCAAGCTCAACCCACTGTTGACCAAGCCACCAATAATCATAATGGTTTCGGCCTACGGCAACGAAGAACTCGTTTCTCAGGCGGAGATGGCTGGGGTTGACGCTTTTCTGCTGAAACCGGTTACTTCCTCGCTAATGTTCGACACCATAATACAGGCGAGGGCCAAGGACTCTCCTCGTGAATATCGCCCTAAAAATGTTCAGGAAAGTGATTCACCGATTTCGAAGCGCCTGAATGGGACGCGGGTCCTTGTGGTTGAAGATAATCAGATAAACCAGCAGGTTGCCGCGGAAATCCTCCTGGCGAAGGGTATAATAGTATCTGTGGCTGACAATGGGGCCCAGGCCGTGCATGCTGTAAAAAGCAACACCTTCGATGCGGTCCTGATGGATGTGCAGATGCCTGTCATGGACGGTTACGCTGCCACTCGCATGATCAGAAGTGATGATCAGTTCGCAGACTTGCCGATCATTGCCATGACTGCAAACGCTATGGCTGGAGACCGTGAAAAAAGTATCGAGTCCGGAATGAATGATCATGTCACAAAACCGGTGAACCCTGATCAACTCTATGAAACGCTTGCCAGATGGATAGAGTCGCGTAAATCTTCCGAAACACAGGGAGCAGAGCCTCAGGATACTTCAACAGACACTACAGTTGTCGAGAAGAAAAAGACTGAAGTGGTCTCGTCAGGAGAGTCTGTTTTACCGGATTCTCTTGAGGGATTCGACCTGGCTTCAGGTCTCAGGCGCCTCGGTGGAAATCAGGCCTTCTACAGGAAACTCCTAAGCAGTTTTGCCACGGACTATACTTCTACAGCTGAAGATATTCGTCAGGCTCTGGATTCAAAGGACCATGAAAAGGCTCGAAGATTGGCTCATGACATAAAGGGACTTGCGGGCAATCTGTCCGCAATTGCCCTACAGACCTCTTCCGCTGAACTTGAGAAGTTGATAAAGTCTATACTGGAAAACCAGTCAATTCCGACCGACGTCATGCAGCACGCTTTCGAGACATTCGGGACCTGCCTGGCACAGGCCCTCAAGTCCGCTCAATCACTCAATTCGGGGGATGCTGAAAGAGCAAGGGAATCGGGGGAATCCGTGGCAGAGATCGGGGCTGATATAGCCGCGGAGGCATCCAACCGTCTGCAGGAGGCGGCGGAACTGGGTGATGTTACCGAACTGGTTGCTATCGCTGACGAGATGATGGCCAGGAGTAAAAATTTTGAGCCTTACCGTAACGAGATCATACGGTTGGCTGATGAATTTGATTTTGAGGCAATAATTGAGCTGAGTCACAAATTCAAAGTTTTTACCAAGTGATTATTCTTTCAGGACCCGTTTAATTATGGGTGACAATTAATACCGAGTGGAGCCGCCTACTATGATTGACAGCCTTGGCCCGGGACATGACCTCATCTGCGCCGATAACAAAATATTGCTGGTTGATGATAACGCCACCAATCTTAAATTGCTTCGGGATTGTCTCGAAGAATTGGGCTGCAAGATACTGGTTGCGAAAAATGGGGCCAGCGCCCTGGCCATAGTCCAGAAAGCCATGCCGGATTTGATTCTGCTGGATATCATGATGCCAGAAATGGATGGTTATGAGGTGTGTCGTCGTCTGAAGGATGATGTCAACACCCGCCTTATTCCGATAATATTCCTTACAGCATTGACGGATGCTGAGGAAGAAGCCCGGGGACTTGCTTTGGGGGCTATGGACTACATCACTAAACCGATCAACCCTGATCTGGTGAGGGCCCGTGTCAAAAATCAACTGGCGCTCAAATGTTATCAGGATCGGTTGGAAGAATTGGTCAAGGCTCGGACACTTGAGCTTCAGTTGACTCAGGCCGTGATGATCGAGAGCCTTGCGACTCTGGCAGAATACAGGGATCCAGAAACCGGTGGTCACATCAAACGGACCCAGAACTATGTCAAGGCCCTGGCGCAAAAGCTCAGGAACAATCCGCGATTCAGCAGCGAACTAGATGATGAAAGCATAGAGTGGCTCTACATGTCAGCCCCGCTTCACGACATCGGCAAAGTCGGTGTGCGCGATGATATCCTTCTGAAAGAGGGACGGCTGACCGACGATGAATTTGAGCAGATGAAAAAACACTCCCGCTATGGAGACGAGGCGCTCAGAATCACCGAACAAAAACTGGGAAACAATACCTTTCTGAAATCAGCTCGCCAGATTGCCCGCACTCACCATGAAAAATGGGATGGTTCGGGTTACCCAGATGGACTCAAAGGCGAAGAAATACCCATTCCAGGCCGTCTCATGGCCTTGGCCGACGTCTATGACGCATTGATCAGCAAAAGGGTTTACAAGGCCCCGATGCCTCATGAAAAGGCAGTAGAGATAATCAGGGAGGGACGCGGCACGCATTTTGATCCTGACGTGGTTGACGCTTTTCTGGAATTGGAGGACGTTTTTAGAAACATTGCCCTGACATTTGCCGACCACGAAGAGGAGAGGCAGATGCTGGCCCGGAAAAAACCAACAGATGGGTCGGCCAACGCCAGAACCATAAACTCGATCCTGGTCGTAGAAGACAATGCCATCAATCAGGAGATCATTGCGAGTCAGTTGAAGGCGGCCGGCTATCATGTCGATCTTGCTTCCAACGGTAAGGAAGGACTGGTGAAACACAATTCGGGCCAATATGATTTAATTCTGGCAGACATCGACATGCCCGAAATGAATGGTTATGAGATGACAGACGCAATTAGGAACCTGAAAGACGGTTCCAAGGCTTCCGTTCCCATTTTGGCCCTAACCGGCAGTGATTTCGGATTGAGCGCCGTCAGCGCGAAACAGAGAGGATTCAATGGCCTCATGCTCAAGCCTCTGGATGTCACGCTGCTTCAACAAAAGATAGCGAACCTTTTTTGAAAGAGGTAGGTTGCAGTTGTGAAATCGGTTGATGACCTGAGCGACAGTTCCGACTCTTGCTGGAACCGGCTTGGGATTCAGCTATCCAGGGCCGACCGGACCTGTTCAAGCAAGTCCACCCTGTTACACGGCTTGGACACAAATCCCTTTACATAAGGGCAAATCTGCTTCTTCAGTTCGTCTTCCTGGGTGTATCCGCTAATTACAAGAACTTTGACCGATGGATTAATCTCCAGTAATTCCTTCAGGCATTCCTGTCCCGACATCAACGGCATGATCAGATCCAGACACACCAGCGAAATCTCGTTCTTCCTGGCATTGTATATTTCTACAGCCTCCTGACCGTTTTTGGCCAGAATGACATCGTAACCTTCAGATTCCAGAAATGTTTTTTCCCATTTTGCTATGAAGGAAACATCTTCGACCAGCATTATGGTTTCAAGTTTTTTTGATAATGCATCGGCGGACGCATTTTGCGAGATCTCCGGAGCCAGCTCGACTGATGGAAGGTACATGATGAATTCTGTTCCCTTTCCGGGCTCACTCAAACATCTTATGTAACCGCCATTCTGATAAACAATTCCCATAACTACCGAAAGTCCCAATCCGGTTCCCCTGGTTGAGCCCCTCGTCTTTGTCGAATAAAACGGGTCAAATATCCTCGAAAGATTTTCCTTTTCTATACCACGACCCGTATCCGAAATTTTCAGAATGACATAAGATCCAGGCTCCATCCCTGAATGCTCTTCACTGTCATCCTTCTCTATAATGGCTTTTCCGGTCGACACCGTGAGTATTCCACCGTCATGCATCGCCTCCAAGGCATTTTGAGCAAGGTTGGAAAAAACCGTTTCCAACTGGTTTTGGGCCAACTTTATGGCTGTAGGCTGATGCGTAAGATTGACACGAATCTGGATGTCATCTGGAATCGTTCTTGAAATTGACGCTATAAGAGCAGGGATTTGGTCGTTCAGGTCCATCAGTTGTGGGAGTGACTGCGCCTGCTGCCCAAATGCGAGCAACTTTTTGACCAGATCTGCGCCTTCGTGCGAGGTTGAGATTATTGTCTCGATTTTGTTCATGTCATTGGCGTCCATCCTCGGGCTCTCCCCCAACATTTCAGAGTAGCCGATGATTATCTGAAGCATGTTGTTGAAGTCATGCGCCAGACCGCCAACAAGAGTTCCCAGCGAAGCCAGTTTCCGCGTCTGAAAGAGCTGATCCTGAAGCTTTTGTTTTTCACGTTCCGCCACCCGGCGTTGGGTCAGATCCGCCGCTATCACAATATTGTAATCACCACTGGAGACAAGGCCCCATTCTATGATCTTGTCCGAGCCATCCTTGCATCTAACGACGGCTTCCAGTGGTTCAATGCCCTCCTTGGAGGCAATGGCAGCCTGAATCCTCCGTGTCCATTCTTCGGATACCCAGTTACGGTATTCAACCTCAGGGTAAACCAGCGGCCACCATTCCGAAACATTGTGAACATCCTCAATGGTGTAACCGAACAGTTCACAGAAAGTAGGGTTGAAATACACAAAATCCTGTTTTTCTCCACGGGATACAAGAATGGCATACGGCATGTAATCGACCAGCATCTTGAACAGTTCACGGCTCTTGCGCAGTTGATCCTCACCAAGCTTTCTCCCGGTTATGTCCCTGTTACTCGAGCGCCGGCCAAGAAACTTGCCGTCTTCATCAAATACAGCGTGACATGAGTGCTCAACAAACTTCGTCTGTGAGTCGCGGGTCAGAATTCGAATTTCAACGTCGTGGGGGCCATCAGGCGTAACTGAATGGAGGCGCCTGCAGGATTTGGACTTATCGTCCGGATGGATTATCTGTTCAATCAGACTTGGGTTTTCAAGAAATTCCTCTCTACGGTAACCCGTTATTTTTTCACAGGAGGGAGAAATATATGCCAGGCCTAGATCGGGAGAGATCCAGTACACCCAGTCTGTGGCAAACTCTGCCAATGTACGGAATTTCTTCTCACTGCAGACCAGTTCTTCAATTCCTGCCAGAGCCTTGCGAGTTGCGGATTCCATTTCATCAAGTCTTGAGCACGCGTCTCGAATCAATCCAGCAAGTTCATCCGCAGTGAATTCCCCTGACTGTGAACCGGCTTGCAAAGATGATCGCAACTGTTGGATCTTATATGTTAATTCCTGAACAATTACTATCTGGTGATCCAAATTGTTCTCCGACTGATTTGGCTCATTTAAAGTTAGTCAGTGTCTATATTATATCAATATTTCAACCACCAGGCAATTTGTTTTGAGTCTACTTATAGTAATAATGATAGCGCTAGCAAACACTTGAACCTGGTAGATCCGGAGATCCCCTGGAGAGGTGGCGCCACTGACCCTTGAGCTCAATGAGGATCGGGAACAGGAACGTACGCCCATGCAGGACATGCATTGAAAATGATGGTGGATTTAGTCGCTTAGAACAGGAAGGTTTTTGAAGCGAATCAACTGTCAATGGCCTGGCGGGCGACCCTGAGCAATTCCTCTTTTCGGCATGGCTTGCGCACAAACCCTTTTGCATAGGGCATTACTTCTTTTCCTAATTCATCTTCAGGTGTGTATCCGCTAACAATGAGCGCTTTTACGCTGGGGTCTATTTTCAGCATTTCCATGAGACATTCCTTGCCAGACATGACAGGCATGATGAGATCCATGATAACCAGTGAAATGGAATCCTTGTTTGTTCTGAAAATATCCAGCGCCTGTTGGCCGTCGGCTGCCACCATTACAGTATAACCTTCGTTCTCAAAAAAAACTTTTTCCATTGACGCAATGGCCGCAGAATCTTCTACAATAAGGATGGTTTCGTTACGGGGTGATTTTGGAGCGAAGCTTCGTGCTGGCGCCGACAACTCCGGCGCTTCTATTGCGTTGAAATAAATATGGAACTCGGTTCCGATCCCGGGTTTACTCGAGCATGATATAAACCCGCCCTGCTGCTGCACTATGCCTCTTACCACGGACAGCCCCAGACCTGTTCCCCTGGCGCTTCCACGGGGCTTGGTAGTAAAAAACGGGTCAAATATTTTCGGCAGGATGTCGCTTTGTATGCCATGACCCGTGTCTGAAACAGTCAGGATTATGTAATTTCCCGGTTTCAGGTCACCAAGGGTCTTACCGTGGTCCTTGTCCACTAAGACCTTACGGGTGGAAATACGAAGGCTGCCACCTTCGGGCATGGCCTCAGAGGCGTTTATGGCCAGGTTCAGAAGCAGTTGGCTGATCTGGTTGCGGTCAGCGCTTATCATTGCCGGCTCATCCATCAGCTTCGTCTCAATGCAAACTATTCTTGGCAAGGCTCGAGCCACGAATTTGACCATTTCCCTGAGTTCAGCGTTGATATCCATGGGCTTCGGATACACCTGGGCCTGCTGTCCGAAAGTAAGTAGTTTTGTTACAAGTTCAGCCCCTTCCGTTGATGTCTCAAGTATATGTTTGAATGCCTTGTAATCACTGTGTCCAGGGTTCACCCCATCCATCAGTATCTCTGTGTAACCGATAATAACCTGGAGCATGTTGTTAAAATCATGCGCCAATCCTCCAACCAGAGTCCCGAGGGATGCAAGCTTCCCGGTTTCAAAGAGCTGCTGTTTTAATTGCTCCTGTTCCTCTTCAGCCCTTTTGAGGGGACCTACATCAACTGTTATGCCTCTGATTCCGTTCACGCAGTCATTTTCGCAAATAGGGGAAGAGTAAATCAGACATGGAACGGTAGTCCCATCCTTCTTCAAAATGGTTCGCTGATTGACAGCCAACTTTTTCTTGTCTACTACACTCTTCAGACTGTCGTTTACCTGCTGACGTTCCTCATCTATAACCAGATCGGTCGGCTTGATTCCTGAGAGCAGGTCCTGTTTTTCAAACCCGACCAGTTCGGCGAAGGCGGTGTTGACAAAGGTGAAATTACCGTTCAGATCCATTTCCCAAACACCTTGCGGAAGCAACTCGGATAATTCCCGGTATTTCTTTTCGCTTTCCCGAAGTTCACGCTCCACTTTCTTTAGCATAGTGATGTCGATAGCGAATCTTATCACTCCCCTGACTACGCCGTCTTCTCCAATGTCCGGGACTATCCTTGTCCAGACGTCCCTGGTTATTTCGTCCCCAAAGGTATGGGTTAATTCCCTTGTTTCGGACTGCCCCTCCAGGCCTATTTTAATCTGGGCCAGTGGAGATTCCAGATGCCCGGCAAAAACCTTCTGAACATCTTGGCCTGTAATCTCCGCTGGAGATTGGGCCCACCAGGTCTGGAAGGTTTTGTTGCTGAAAACAAATCTTTCATTTGAATCGACATAACTCACGGCCACCGGGAGGTTATTGATAATGGCGCTAAGAAGCTTGTGGCTTTCCATAACCTGCCGGGTTCGTTCTCTTATCTGTTTTTCGAGATTTTCGAGGTTTTGACGAAGAGCCTCCTGGGCAAGTCGAGCTTCGGTTACATCATGAAAAACTCCAACCGCCATACCTATTCTGCCATCCGCATCCATGACCGGAGCGGAATTTGCGCTCAGGTATACTATTGATCCATCTTCACGGTGAAATTCGATTTCCTCAGAGTTGACATGATCACCACGCGACATGGAACGATAGATGGGCCATTCCATTTTCCGGTATGGTCTACCATCAGGATGAAGCCCGTGATGTACCGGAACTTCTTCGAAGGTCTCGTACAGGGTTCCCAGGATCTCCTTGCTGCGCCTGTTGTGCAGCAGCAGAGTCCCGTCCTGCGCATCTCTGACGGTGACCCCAGAGGGCATCTGGTCCAGAATCGACCGAAGCATCAATTCGCTTCGCTGCGACTCCAGTTCAGCCAATTTAATATCTGTGATGTCAATGATCATGCCTGTAAAACATGATAGCTCACCTTCTTCATCTCGAAGCAGACGTCCCCGGCAGAGAAGCCATCTATTCTTTCCGTCAATTTCATTTACCCGCCACTCTGCATTGATTTCGGTCCTGCCTGCTGCAGCCTCCTGAAAGACTTTGTCTACCCTGGCCCTGTCATCCGGATGCATGGACTCTATCAGGCTCTTCCAGGACTGCTCACACGAATGAGGCTCTAATCCCAGTAATGGCCAGAGTTGTTCTGACCACACGGTCCTGTTGGCTAGCGGAAACCATTCCCATGTAGCGGCTTGCGCTGCATCCTGAGCTAACTGGTTGCGTTGATTACTTTTGTTGGACTCTTCAATTGCAGCGTCTCTAGCCCTGTTTGTATCTGACAGCCTCGTCCCGACCGCTTTAATTTCAGTAAATCCACCGCCGCAATTTGATGATGGGGACTGTTCTACCAGTTCAGTCACCGAATTGGCGATCCTGCGAGCCGACCTTGAAGCCCCTAACCCAATTGCCAGGGCGGTAACACAAATCGCCATGAAAATTACTGTTCCGCCACTCAGGAGAGTGTGACTGTAAACGGAACGTGGAACATCCACTGCTACTGACCAAGGCGCCGCTTTTAAACGGGATACATAACGCCTTTGACCCTCTTCAACCTCAGAAGTCTGAGATTTGGCTCCCTGTTTGCGCGCGATTACCTTTTCACTCTGATCCAGGACTGAAACAGTCAACTTTTCGGGTAGCGCCATTTGATCCAAAGACTGCTGGAGCTGGCTTGTCTGAACAAGATTAACCAACACACCTCTAATTACATCATCACGGACAACTGGAGCCGCAATCGCAATAATCGGCTGATTGGACATATTGCCTTGAAAAACTTCTCCGACAGCAGTTTTTCCTGTTTTTAAGGCTGTTTCGAAACCGGAGATCTTTTCGGGTTGGATCAATCCTGTCAGTGGCTCTCCAGAGTGAGTTCCTGTCATGAAAACCACTTGCCCGCTCAAATCAGCCAAAATGATATGACTTCCGAACATTCTGCGGAAAAAACTGGCTTCCTCCTTGAATTCTTCACGCTTCGAGATCCTGTCGGCATTGGAGGAATCCGCCAGCATTTCCAAGACTCTTATTTTTCCCCCAAGTTCAATGTCCATTAGAGAGGCGACGTTCCTGGCAGTGTCTATGGATTTCTCGTCAATCGACTCGTTACTGATCAGAGCCTGGTTCGCTCCGAGATAAACGGTCAGGACTAGCAGTGGCAACGCGCATAGTAAAATTACATAGGTCAGATAGGATTTGAGAGGTGTAGTTTTTGAATCACAAGTCAGGGGCTGAGCAGGTTTTATTTTGAGTTCGGACATGATGAACAGGAGTATCCTGTAACTGGCCTGGGTTATTTCGTGTTCAACAGAATAATTCACTCTAATACTTACTCTGGACAGTTGCAAGCAACAAATTTCATTCCGTTTTCCGAGAGTTTTCTGACACTGTCAGCTCATTGACCACAATGAGCCCAGCATAGTTTGAGAGAAAATCTATCTTTCGAGTAACATTTCGGGTGTTGCCCACTGATTATGGCCTGTGCATCCGTCATCAGTTCCATTTAAAAAAGTTACCCTTACCAGATTACCTCGTTAAGAGATCTAGAAACGAATCTGTTCCACAGGGAGCGGTTGACAGAAACGTGCTGAGCAAAGAAAATCATGACTGATTAAAAATAGGGGAAAATGATAATGAACAGCTCTCATGAAAAATTTAGGGAAATAAAACAGGGCTTGATTACTGAGACCCAGCAGTATGTCGTTTTGACAGCATACATTGCGCTCGTAATGTTTGGACTGAAGATCTACAAAAAAATGATCCTGGATGAGTTTAATATAAGTTATTTTCATGTCGGGTTCAGTTTTTTTGAGGCAATGGTTCTGGCCAAAGTAATAATGCTGGGCGATTTTTTGAAGCTTGGGGAGCGATTCAATGATAAACCCCTTGTTTTCAAAACCCTGTACAAGTCATTTTGCATGAGCCTGCTTGCCCTTGTGTTTTCAATCGTTGAGTATTCCGCAGAGGGTCTGATCAAGTCAGGGGAACTCTCTGGAATCCTGGAAGAGATAGTTGTTCGTGGACGTGGCGAAATGCTGTCTCACAGTTTGATAATGTTCATCAATTTCATACCCTTATTTGCCCTGTGGGAAACCGGACGAGCTTTAGGAAATCATGAACTGTTGGAGTTATTGTTCACCAGGAAATGATCATTTTACACGTCCCTTTTTTTACTGTATTCTGAAAACTGTTGTATCTTGGTCAGTTAGTCTGTTTTCGTGCCAATTTACGACTCTTGAGCCGGTCCCGCGGTTATTTTTGTCGATGAACCCTCGTATGGTACCGAAAGGATTCATAAATGTCAGATGGGGATTCTCCAGGCTTTTCTGAGCCCGGTAATTCTTTAAGCTCCAGGATACGGCTTGCGCTGGTCTTTTTGGCTGTTCTGGTCACGGTCGTTTTTGTGGCTTTTCTATACAATCACTACGAGACTGAGCACACGAAAAAATATCAGTACGCCTCTCTGGAATCGATATCCAGGTTAAAAACCGACCAGATTGTTAACTGGAGAACAGAGCAAATTCAGGACGCTCTGAGGTTTTCCCGGAACCCCTCTTTCGTGAAAAAATTGTCCGAATGGATAAAATACCCTGACAATATAGACATCGAGAAGGAAATACATGATCGATGCGTCAGAGAGCAAAAGGCGGAAGGTTTTGCAGAAGTCATCATAACTGATCTGGAAGGGAAGATGCTTCTGTCGACAGAACATGACAATTCTATAGTTAACCCAGAGGTCAGGCAGGCGATTAAAGAGGTTGTCTCAATTGGCCAAGCCCGTCTTTCCGATCTTTACATGTCTCCATCCGGGAAAGTCAGACTCGCCACGATAGCTCCGGTTTTAAATGAAGCGGGAAAACCATTTGCCGCAGTTTTAATGATTATTGACGCTGAAACATCGTTATATCCTATAATCACGTCGTGGCCCACTCCGAGTTTGACGGCCGAATCACTGTTGGTGCGGAAAGATGGCTCGCACATTATTTCCATGTCAGAGCTTCGCCACCGTCCGGATTCAGCCCTGACTTTCAGTTTACCTTTGGACACTCCCAACAGTCCAGCGGCTCATGCCATTTCAGGAAAGAGGGGAATATTCGAGGGCCGAGATTATCGCGGAAAAGATGTTGTAGCTCATCTTGGCCAGGTGCCGGATTCCTCATGGTTCATGGTCACGAAGATTGACCGGAGTGAGATACTGGCCGACGCTTTTTATCACTCCACAGTAATAGCTTTATTCGCCGGTTTCATGATTGTTTTGACAGGGCTATTCATAGGATACATTTACAAGAGCCGTCAATCTGATATTTACCGTAAGCTTTACAAGGCACAGCAGGAAAAAAAGGAAGCGGACCAAGGCAAGGAGGAGATTTTCCAGCGTCTGCAGCTTGCCCTGAAAGGGGCTAATCTCGGTATATGGGACTGGTATGTCCAGACGGGGGAATTGCATCAGGACGATGCATGGCATGCCCAACTTGGCTATGCCATGGATGATGTGGAAAAAAACCTTACCTCCTGGCAAAGCAGAATGCATCCTGATGACAGGCCGATAGTGACAAAAGCTTTCAAGGATTGCCTATCAGGACGTGTTCCATTCTGTTCCGTCGAGCATAGACTCCTGACCAAGGCTGGCGACTGGAAATGGACTCTTACCCGTGGACAGGTGCTTGAGCGTGACGAGGAGGGCCTACCTGTCCGGATGGTAGGGACCCACCTGGACATAGACAAGTCTAAACGGTCTGAAGAAGCTCTCAAAGAGAGTAACAGAATGTTCAGGTTTATTACTGATACCATCCAGGACGTTTTTTACATCAGAGACCCGTTTATCGGGAAGATGCTTTATGTCAGTCCAACCTACGAGCGACTATGGGAACAAAAGATCGAGGACTTGCTTGGTAACCCTGGATTGTTCATTGACACCATCCATCCTGACGATGTCGAACGCGTAAAGCAGGTTCTAAGCCAATCCCACGATGATGCTGTCGGATATTCGATAGAGTACAGGCTGAAACCCACTTCCGGTTGCGTTCGCTGGATTCTGGATCGCGGCTATCCAATCCGGGGGGAGGATGGGGCTCTTGAAATGGTCTGTGGAACATGCTCAGACATCACTGAGAGAAAACAGGCCGAAGAAGAGACCAGAAAGTTCAAAACCATTTCGGAGAAGTCGCACTATGGCCTGACTGTAGCTGATCCTGATGGGGCCATCCTGTATGTCAATGAGGCCTTCGCCAGAATGCATGGTTATAGTGTTTCTGAATGCCTGGGTACTAACATTTCGTCATTTCATTCTGCAGATCAGCTCCCCGTGATAAGGCAGTCCATCAAAAGAACGCTGGATAATGGAGCTGACGAACTACCTGAACTGTGGCACAAACGAAAAGATGGTTCCATGTTCCCTACCATGATGCAGGGAGTAGCCATAACTGATGCTAAAGGTCGGCCTTCGTTCATATCGGCTACTGTGATTGACATTACTGAACAAAAAAAGGCTGAGCAGGATCTGATAGACAGGGAAGAGCTTTTCAGGACCGTTTTCTACACAAGTCCGGACGCCATCACCATCAGTAACTCACAGGATGGAACATACGCTGATGTCAACGAACGATTCACCGAATTGACCGGCTACACCAGGCAGGAGTTGGCTGGAAAGACATCGATTGATATAGGGCTGTGGGCAAACCCCGATGATCTTGAACATGTCAGGCGAGAAATTTATTCAATCGGAAAACTTACCAATTATGAGACACAGTTCAGGATGAAGGACGGTCGTGTAAAAACAGGGCTGATGTCAGCAAAGCTCTTTGAAATCAACAGAATACCTCATGTGCTAAGTGTCGTGAGGGACATTGATGACTTTAAAAAAACCCAGGCGGAATATGCCCGTCTGGCCACCGCTGTTCATCAGGCCGCTGAGAGGGTTATCATAACCACACCTGATGGAAAAATAGTTTATGTAAATCCAGCATTTGAAGTGTCAACAGGTTATAGCCGTGAAGAAGCTCTTGGCCAAGCGCCCGGGATTATTAGCAGTGGACAGCACGACGAGGCATTTTTCAAAGAACTGTGGGATACGATATCCAGTGGAAATGTATGGCGGGGTCATCTCATCAACAGGAGAAAAGATGGAACCTTCCTCTACGAACATTCCACGATCTCCCCGGTCAGGGATTCTTCGGGGGCTATTGTGAATTACGTTCAGATAGCCTCGGATATCACACAGGAAGAAAACCTGAGGCAGCAGCTCACACAGTCACAGAAGATGGAGGCGATAGGCACACTGGCTGGAGGAATAGCGCATGATTTCAACAACATAATTCAGGCAATCATGGGTTATACCGAACTGGTGATGGACGACCTCACTCCCAACACCCGCGCACACGCCAACCTTGGAAAAGTCATGAACGCCGCACAGAGATCCCGCGACATGGTGAAGCAGATTCTTGCATTTAGCCGTCGCTCGGAACTCGAAGTGACTGCGATAGAGATGAGCCCGCTGGTCAAGGAAGGCATCAAATTCCTGAGGGCGGCGATACCACCTACTATCGCGATCAAGGGATCAATAGAACCTGATGTGGGACAGGTTATGGCAGACCCCACCCAGATGCATCAGGTCTTGATGAACCTCTGTGTAAACGCCTCTCAGGCTATGAAGGACAAAAAAGGCGCCGTTCGTGTCGAGTTGGACAGGGTTGATCTTGACGCTGATTTTGTTGCCCATCATCCTCCACTTGCCCCGGGAAAACATGTCAGGTTAAGAGTTTCAGATACCGGCGCCGGAATTAGCTCTGAAATCCTGGATAAGATTTTCGACCCCTATTTTACCACCAAGGAATCGGGAGAAGGCACCGGGTTGGGGTTGTCTGTAGTTCATGGCATCGTCACCAGTTTTGAAGGCGCTATTACAGTAAGCAGCGAGTTGGGTGTCGGAACTACCTTCACGGTCTATTTGCCACTGATCGATGGCCAAAAACCCGAGGCCCTCCTGGAAGCTGATTCCGTGGCCAGAATCAGAGGGACTGAACATGTGCTGGTAGTTGATGATGAACTGGTTCTTCTGGACATTTATGAAAAGCGACTTACAAGCCTGGGTTACAAAGTCACTAAAACATCCAGTCCTCGTGAGGCCCTCAATCTGTTGATGGAAAAGACTACCCAACCATTCGATGTCCTGGTCACTGACATGATGATGCCGGAGATGTCCGGAATGGAGCTGGCCGAAAAGATGGCCCTGTCGCGGCCTGAAATACCTGTAATCATTTGCACAGGCTGGAGTGACAGATTACCCGAGACAGAGATGAAACAACTCAAAATCGGCTGTATCGTCCCCAAGCCGGCCGGAAAAAACGAAATAGCCATGGCCATAAGAAAAGCGCTGGATGAGCCATCGGTTTAAAACACTCAGATCATAAAGTCTCTTAGCAGGCGCATCCTCACGAAAATCGGGGTTTATTTATTCTTTTAGCTATTGGAGAATGCTGTTGACTGGTTTGCTTGATAACAGCTAAGATCCGTGAATCAAAAATGTGATCCCGTCCGAATTGTTAAAGCGTTACTTAAAAGCAGTATTTAATGGTAGCAGCAACACAGGTCCCCATAATGAACCCTGACAGAGCCGGGACCAATTTCTGAGCGAGCCTGATATGGATCCTTTTGAACTCTCTGCTGATAATAAAATTTACAAGAGCCTGATTGAGCAACTTCCCGCTATTACTTACGTTGCAACCTTGGACGCTCTTAGTACCACCATCTATGTCAGCCCTCAAATAGAGACTATACTGGGGATTTCACGTCTCAGTTATGTTTCCGACCCTTTGATGTGGTTAAAGCTGATCCACCCCGATGACCGGACACGCGTTCTTGACGATGTGAAGCTCAGCCATTCCACTGGCAGCTTTGTTAGTGAATACAGAATGATCGCGTCGGATGGCCGGATTGTGTGGTTCAGGGATGAGGCGGTCATTGTAAGTGATGACAAAGGAGAGCCTGTTCATCTCCAGGGGGTGATGCTCGATATAACCAGGGAAAAAATCGCCCAAAAACAGGCATTGGAATCGAGCCAGCGCAATGAAAAGATTCTCGCCGGGGCTCCCATAGGCATTTCCATATATAATTCCGATGGAATGATTGTTACAGCCAACCGGTCTGTGGCTACAATAATAGGCGCAGACTTGAGTGATGTGCTGAAACAGAACTTTCGCAAGATTGACTCTTGGGAAAAATCAGGTCTTCTGGATGCAGCTGAGGATACTCTGGCTTCTGGTCGTGAAAACAGGGTTACCGTCGATGTATCCACCACCTTTGGGAAAGAGATAACGATTGAATGTCGATTTGCGAGAATAGCCACTGCAGACGGTTGTCATCTCCTGCTGTTAACCAACGACATAACGTTACTCAGGCAAACTGAGCGGGAACTCAGGGCCCACCGCGACCACCTTGAGGAAAAGGTACTGGAACGAACAGCCGAACTGACTGTATTGAATAAACGGCTTCAACATGAGATCGATCAGCGCAGGATAGCGGAACAGAGTCAAGAACTTTTCCACAAAAACCTCATTAAAACTCAGGAGAGCCTTCGAGGGCTGCTTGACGCCATTCATGAGACTGCATTTCTGATGGATCTTGACGGGACGGTCCTTGCAATTAATGAGACAGCTGCCCGGCGGCTCGGGTACGAGACAAAAGACCTATTGGGGCGCAATCTGTATGATTTGATTGCTCCTGAACTGGGTGAACAACGCAGAAAAAAAGTTGACGAAATTGTTTTATCCGGAAAACCGTCCCAGTTTGAGGATGTTCGATCCGGGAGGATAATAGACCAGCGGGTATCCCCTGTGTTTCATACTGATGGAACAGTGAAGGGAATTGCCGTATTTGCAATGGATATCACTGAGCGGCGTCAGGGCGAGATCGCTGTGGTCGAGAGCGAAGACCTGTTTCGTTCTACCTTTGATCAGGCCGCTGTCGGCATGGCTCATGCCTCGCTGGAGGGAAAATTTCTCAGATTCAATGAGAAGCTTTGCAGCATATTGGGCTATTCCAGAGACCAGATGGAAAAACTCACGATCCAGGAGATAACGCATCCGGATGACATGGCAGAAGATCTCGAAAATATGAACAGGCTTCTGGCAGGCAAAATTGAGAATTTTTCCATGGAGAAAAGGCATATTTGCGCAGACGGCTCCGCTGGATGGGCAAATGTGACCGTCTCCCTCAGACGACACCAGGATGGATCACCGAATTATTTTATTGGCGTCGTCCAGGATATCAGCAGGCGCAAGGCCATTGAGCAGGACCTCAATCAAAGAGAAAAATTCCTTGAAAGCATTTTTTCCAGTATTCAGGACGGGCTCAGCATTCTGGATCAAGATCTCAATATAATTCGCGTGAATCCGGCAATGGAGAAATGGTACGCCCATGCCATGCCCCTTGACGGCAAGAAATGTTACGAAGCTTATCATGGCAGAGACAAACCTTGCGAAGTCTGTCCGACCTGCAGGGCTTTGGATTCAGGAAACGCAGAATTTGAAGAAGTTCCACTCACAGGTCCCGGTGGAATAGTTCATGGCTGGCTGGAACTTTTTGCATTCCCTATGTTTAATTCGGAATCGGGAGAACTGGTTGGAGCGATTGAATTTGTGCGCGACATTTCCGCCAGAAGAAAAGCTGAAAAAGAATCGCTTGAATACAAGAATCACCTGGAAAGATTAAATGAGGAACTGGAGAGATTTGCATACGTGGCCTCTCATGACCTCCGTGAACCACTCAGGAAAGTGACTGGCTTTTCTGAATTGCTGGAAAACCGCTACCGTGGGAAGCTTGATGAAAAAGCCGACAAGTATCTTTATTACATAATCGATGGCTCTCAAAGAATGCAACGACTCATAGAGGATCTGCTGACTTATTCCAGACTTGGCAGATCGACTCATGAACATGAGATCATAAACACCTATGAGCTCGCGCAGAATGTACTCTCCGATCTGTCTCGTCTGGTCGATGAAAACCTGGCATCGGTAAAAATTCATGAATTGCCTGATGTGATTGGACATCCCTCCCAAATCAGGCAACTTTTTCAGAACATAGTAGCAAATGCCATCAAATTCCGGCGGGATGTGGCGCCCCAGATAGAAATCTGGTGTGATCAGAAAGGCGATGAGGCTATTTTTGCGATCAGGGATAATGGAATAGGTATAGATTCCGGACAATTTGAAAGGATATTCGGGATATTCCAGCGTCTACACAGCCGTGAGGCGTATCCCGGGACAGGTATCGGGCTTGCGATCTGTAAAAAGATAGTAGAATTGCATGGTGGCCGACTGTGGGTAGAATCAGAACCGGGCAGTGGATCTGTTTTCAGATTTTCATTGAGGTTAGCCCATCCTGACCAGAAAAGAGACTGACAAGCTTGCTGGAGTGTCTGAAAATCATTGCGACCTTGACCTTGGCGTTTTTCACAGTTCTTTGCGCTGGCGGATGTTCTCCCCAGAGAACTACAGAAGTAAAGACAGAGTTTATCCGTTTAGGGACTACACTTGCCACAAATGCTTTTTTGGCGCATATCGCCGAGCACAATCAGTATTTCTCCAAAAATAACCTTGTTGTAAGCTACGTGTCCTACCAGGCTGGACTACTTGCCGCTGAGGGCCTGTTGGCTGGAGAAGTAGACCTGGCCCAAATGTCAGACTTCGTTGTGGCCAGTAAGGTTGCTCAAAACTCAGATCTTAGAATAGTCGCTTCCATATCACGTTCAACCGAAATCAGGATTGTCTGCCCCAAAAGTAGCGGAATCAGACATCTTGCTGACCTCAAAGGCAAAAAAATCGGGGTCATGTTCGGAACCAGCGCAATGTTCTATCTCAACATGATACTTGTGTCAGAAAGAATCTTGCCCTCAGACCTGACTCTTGTTGACCTCAACCCCCAGGAACAACTACGGGCTTTGACTCAACGGACAGTCGACGCAGTAATAGTGTGGGAACCTCACGCGACCAATGCCATGAAAATGTTGGGTGAAGCGGCTTTTAGCCTTCCCGGACAGGCTGACCTCAACATGTACTGGGTTCTCGTCGGAACAGGGGAGACCCTGAAAAAAAAATCCCCTGCCGTTGAACGTTTTTTGTTGGCCATCATTGAGGCTGAACGTTTTGTCGCCCGGAATACTCAGGAATCCCTTGAAATCGTATCAAAACAGCTTGGTATGAATGTGGAAGATCTGGTGACCACATTGAAAAGTCATGTGATTGAGGTCTCACTGGACAGGCCCTTACTTAAGACATTAGAATTACAGGAGCGCTGGTTAAATTCTCTGGGCATGCAAAAAAATCAAGTTTTCACGGATTTCACTCGCATAATTGATGCGACTAGTCTGCATAAGGTTAATCCCTTGCTTGTCAGGGAGGTCATGCCCTGAGACAATGACTATCCGAAATACTGTCAAAAACAGCCTGGCGGTCTACGTAGTTTTGACTCTGTTTGTTAGCGGCGCTTTCCTTTATCAACTCCGTGTGATGCAGACCGCTGTTGAGCGCATGGAACTAAGCTCCGAAATAGCGGAAACCGTTTACCGCCTCCAGGCGCTGGTTTATGACCAACTGGAGACTCCCTGCCTCCAGAGAATAAGCAAACAGTGGGAACTGCTCAATGATAAACTGACGGCAAAACTCCACGCGGCTATTGACGATTATTCCTTTGACAAAAGACGTGTTGGGGTCATGCTACAGGATAAAGACCTGGCCAATCAGGTATTTGAGAAATATTGTGCTCATGGGCCCAATGAAACGGACAACAGAATGGTTTTGCTCGGTAGCATACTTTCCAACAGACTGGATGTGCTGGAAACAGAGGCCGGTAAATTTCAGCATCAATACACGCAGGATTTCGCCTCCACAAAAAGGATCTCTGAACTGATGGTATGGGGTCTAACAGCAACAATAATATCTGTTGTGCTTTTCAACAGTCTGTGGATAAAAAGGCGGGTTCTGGTTCCTCTACAGATTCTGACTGATGAATGCCTCAAGATCTCAGCTGGGAACATGAATCAGCCAGTTCAGATCAAATCAGACAATGAATTTGGACTATTGGCTCGAGAGTTCAACAACATGACATCTAATCTGAACAGGTCCTACCAGGAACTCAACGATGAAATTGATCGCAGGAAATTGCTGGAGTCCGAGCTGCTGGAACACCGGGAGAATCTTGAGCTGGAAGTTGCGCAATTCACACTCGAGCTGGTTAGCGCAAATGAAGCCTTGAAGTCAGAGGTAGAGACAAAAGAGACAGCCCAGAAAAATCTGGCCGAATACACTTCAAAACTTGAACAAATAAATAGGGAACTGGACCAGTTCTCTTACATTTCATCACATCATTTGCAGGAGCCACTGAGGAAGATCATCAATTTCGGCGAACTTCTGGAACGCAGAAATGACGCCGGCATGGATGAAAGAACCAGAAGGTATCTTGGTCACATGGTTGACAGTTCCAAGCGAATGAAGCGCCTGATGGAGGACCTTTTACTGATTATTAACATTGACCGATATGCTCCATCAAAGGATAATGTGGATACCAATGCTCTGGTTCACGGGGTTATTTCCCATCTGGATAGGGAAATAAGGCACGCAGGAGCACAGGTGAACGTGGAATATCTTCCAAAACTTTGGGCTGATCCAAAGGAGATGGAGCTATTATTCACTCATCTACTGGATAATGCCCTGAAGTTCCGGAGGGCTATAAGGCCTGTAATTCGAATATGGTCAGAGAACGACGCTGACACCTGGAACATAGGCGTGCGTGATAATGGAATAGGATTTGAACCTGAGTACGGTGAAAAGATCTTTCAGATCTTCCAACGCCTCCATTCTCCGGATAAATACCCGGGAACCGGCATTGGACTGGCTTTATGTAAAAAAATTGTAGACAGACATGGTGGACGGATATGGGCGGCATCCGAACCCGAAAAAGGTTCCACTTTCCACTTTTCCATACCTGGACCTAATGCCTGATTATCAACCTGTCAACTAATCCAGGCGCTGTCTTTTTCGGGCCGCCAAAAACCTGTTTTTCATCAGTGATACATAGCTGGAACTTCAAAACCGGGATTAAAAATGAATTCAACACAGATGGATACCTGGAAGCCTCTGGAAGTTCTACTGGTAGAAGATGACCCGGTAGATGTCGAGTTGACACTAGATATCCTGGAGGATTCAAAACTGTTCATGTCAATCAACGTAGTTGAAGACGGGGTAGACGCGTTGGCTTATCTCAGGCGTGAAAACAAATATTCCAATGCAGTCAGACCCGACCTGATTCTTCTCGATCTCAATCTTCCCAGGAAAGACGGTAGACAGGCGCTCAGGGAAATAAGGAATGACAGTGATCTGAGACAAATTCCTGTGGTTGTTCTGACCACTTCCACATCCGAGGAAGACATGTTAAGAACCTACGACCTCGGAGCGACTGGCTATGTGACCAAACCGGCGGGTCTGGATCAGTTCATCAAAATAGTTGAGAGCATCGGGGATTTCTGGCTCACAATAGTGAAACGCGCGGGAAAAGGGGAAGGCGTCACATGACAAGACATCTCAAGGACCTCAAAATCCTTCTGGTTGAGGACGACCCGGGAGACGTGGATTACTTCAGGGAAACTGTGTCTGACGAGATGAACGTCGATGAGATGCTTGAAACCGCACAAACCCTGTCGAAGGCCATGGAACTTTTACAAAACAGTCATTTTGATCTGGTCATCCTCGATCTTGGACTTCCAGACAGTATTGGGTTAAAAACATTTCAAACCCTTCACTCCAGTTTCCCGGACACACCTGTGCTGGTTCTAACCGGCCTCGATGACGCTGACACGGCAGTCGAAGCCGTCTCCGAGGGGGCTCAGGACTATCTCGCTAAAGGAACATGGGAACAGAGAATCCTCATAAGATCGATGCGATACGCTATCGAACGCCAAAAGTTACTACTCGAACTCAAACGGGCCAATGAACAGATTGAGACTCTAAGCGGTATCATACCCATTTGCTCACACTGTAAAAGCATACGAAATGACGCCGGTTACTGGCAGGCGGTCGAAAAATATGTTACTGAACACTCCAAAGCACAGTTTAGTCATGGAGTATGCCCCGATTGCATGAGAAAATATTATCCCGAGTTCGCTGATGATATTTTGGGACAGTCTGAATCAAAATAACAAAACCGACATAACAGATCTGTAAGGAGAGCCGTTGGGCTTTTTCCTGATCAGGCGAACCTGCTGGAATAACACGGGCTGGCTCGAATGGATTGCCGAGTCACAATGAAACCTGACCGGTTGGAATCGTGCAGTTTTCGACTGTAGGGTGACAATTCAGACTTCAGCCTCATTTTATACACCTAACTTCTCATTTAACCTCTTGACTAATAGAAAATATTAGCTAAGATCCATTAGTTTCGCTGCTTGTTTGTGAAATTTGATCTATGACATCGCATTTCGTGGGATTCCCAACCGCTAAACAGACTGTATTTGGCTTTTCTATCTAACTGAGCCAGTCAAAATTATGTCATTCCTTCATGTAAATTTAAAACAGCCCTGATAGGCCTGCCCAACAAATGGTCCTGCATGCAGCGGAAATCCAACCATGCGATAAATGATTAAACCTGTAAGCAGTTAATTCTAATGAATCAGGTTTGGAAATCATCATGGAGCCAATCAACGGGACAGAAACCGAGCGGCACGTTTCGGATGGAGAGGTAGATCTCCGGCACAAGGAGTATCTGGAAGAGGTAGAGGACCTTTACAACAATGCGCCTTGCGGTTATCACTCCTTGGCGTCGGACGGCTCCTTCCTGAGGATCAACGACACTGAATTGCGGTGGCTCGGATATGATCGATCCGAGATGATTGGCAGGATGAATTTCTCCGACATCCTGACGCCGGTATCCTTAAATACGTTTCAAGAGAATTTTCCAGGCTTCAAGGCCCGAGGATGGGTCAAGGATCTCGAATTTGAGCTAATAAGAAAAGATGGGACGATACTTCCCGTAATTCTTAGCGCCACAGCCGTCACTGACAGCGATGGAGCTTATGTAATGAGTCGCTCTACTGTTTTTGACATTACAGAGCGCAAACGGGTTGAAAAGGAGTTGCAAAGACACAGGGAACACCTCGAACAACTGGTCGAGGAACGAACGGAAAATTTGAGCAGGAGTGAAAAACGTTTCCGGACCATGTTTGAAAAGCATGACGCAGTGATGCTATTAATAGAACCGGAAACCGGCGCAATTGTAGACGCTAATGTTGCCGCTTCCAACTACTATGGGTATTCTTGTGATGAACTCCGCCGCTTGAACCTGCAGGACATCAAGCCTCTCTCACAACAGGCGACACTCGATGAAACCCGCCTGGCGATGAATGAAAAACAGAACTATTTTGTCGTTCTGCACAGGCTATCTTCGGGCGAAATCCGAACTGTAGAAGTTCACATATCGCCTGTGGATATGAATGACTCGATCCTGCTGTTTTCAATAATTCATGACATTACCGATAGAAAGAACGCAGAGAAAAAACTTCTTGAAAGTGAAGAAAAGTTCAGGCTTGCGATATCGACATCTCCGGACGCCATCTCCATAGCTAATTTCAAAGATGGCCTTTTTGTAGAAATCAATGACGCTTTTTGCGACCTTTTTGGCTATTCAAGAGAAGAGGTATTAAACAGTACTTCCAGTGAGCTGAAACTTTGGAGCAATCCGCAGGATCGTAGCCAACTGGTAGGTATTGTTGCTGAACATGGTTTTTGCAGGAATCTGGAGGCTATTTTCAGGCGTAAGGATGGTCGATTGGTGACTTGTCTGATATCTGCCGGCCTCATGGAACAGAATGGCGTATCACAACTTATATCGATAACGCGTGACATCACCAGCAGAGTTTTGGCATTCAAAGAAAAACAGGAACTCCAGAAGCAGCTGTTCGAATCACAGAAGATGTCTGCGCTCGGAACTCTGGTGGGTGGAATTGCCCATGATTTCAACAACATGTTGCAGTCAATCATGGGGTATTCTGAAATACTGATCATGGATAAAGTTCCGGGTTCGGCTGGTTACAGGGAACTGGAGACAATAATTCAGACGAGTCGCGGCGGAGCGGATCTGGTAAAGAAACTACTGGCCTTTGCCGAGCAGGCCCCTGGATATCCCACCAAGATAGAGGTTAACCACATTATCTCCGAACTCAAGCCTCTAATAACACATACCCTTTCCTCCGCTATCAACATAGAGACAGATCTGACAGAAAATCCAACCACTATTCTGGCTGACCCGAGTCATCTTGAGCAGATAGTTATGAATGTCGTAATTAATGCTTCAGAGGCTATGCCTAACGGAGGCCGTGTAAGAATAGCCACACGTCAAAAGACCCTGGATGAAGCTTATTGCAAGACTCATCGCGGTGTTAAACCAGGCAAATACATTCGGCTGTCTATTTCTGACAACGGTCACGGGATGGATTCTGACACTCTGGCCCGGATATTTGAACCGTTTTTCTCCACAAAACAGAGAGGCTCTTTAAGGGGGACTGGTATGGGACTGTCTGTTGTCAAAGGCATAGCCCAACAATATGGCGGACACATAACCTGTGATAGCGAAACTGGCAAAGGAACCGCTGTCAGGGTATATTTCCCGGCGCTCGATGCGCCCGCCCCTGCTCCAAAATCAGCGCTGTCGCCAAAGCAAAAAGAGAGTTCCGGATTCATTCTGCTTGTTGAAGACAACAATCTTCAGGCCAGGATTGAGAGCAGGTTCCTTGAGTCCGTTGGCTTAAGGGTGATCGTAGCGCCTACTGGAGAGGAAGCGCTGAAAATATTCGAGAAACAAAAGGATGAAATATCATTGGTGATTCTGGACCTCATCCTGCCTGGCATATCCGGTAAAGACTGTCTCGTGGAATTCATCAGGATGCAACCGACGGTCAAAGTGATTGTGGCAAGCGGATTCACCCCGGACGACCAACAGAGCCAGGAACTAAACCCCTATATCAAAGGATTTCTGCGAAAGCCATTTAACGCCGCCCAACTCATCGAAAAAAGCATGGCGGCTCTGGAGGACGTTTAGCGCCAACCTTTTCGAAGGCGTGGCATACTGATCGAAGATCAATCCCATTTGAAAACCGGATTGGGTTTTCCTCAGCTGAAATTGGGTTGAGCAAAGCTGGAAGTTGAACGGAACGAAGAGTCTTTCAGTGGATGACAAGGGGAATCTAAAAAAGGGCTGTTAATTCGGGGTATCATAAATCAGTAATTCCGGTATCAACAGCCCCTTGAAAACTTCAAAAATATTGATCCGCCATCACAATGATCAAGCGTTCTCAGCGCAAAGGTCCGTTTTGGAGAACGGGTCATAGTCCGGCCTTAATTTTGACATAATGACCTCACGGGTTCTTGCCATAAGTTCAGGCACATCTTTTTCGGTCAATCCCTTGGTGAATATTGGGGGACACACGGTCAAGGTGACCCGTCCGGGACGAAAAGCCAGCATTTTTTTTGGTAGTATTTTGAACGCCCCATTGCAGACAACTGGAAGAATAGGGATTCCTGTCTGCACGGCCATCATGAATGCGCCTTTTTTGAATTCCTTCAACAGTCCATCCGGTGTTCGCGTACCCTCTGGATAAATGAGCACAGACCAGCCATTTTTAAGCTTCTCGTCTTTTACCTTTTTCAATCGCTCCACCGCTGAGGCAGAGTTCGATCTGTCTATGCCTATCGCTCCTGTAGACCACAACGCCCATCCCCACACAGGAACCTTGAACAGTTCCTTTTTGACGACCCACCTGAAACGAACGGGTAGGCTCGATACAATTGCTATGATATCTGCAACTCCCTGGTGGTTCGGCGTGATGATGTAGGATGTGTTCGGCACGAGATTTTCCAGGCCGCTCAGGGAAACTTTTATTCCCATAAGCTTTGCCACAATCCGGTTCCAGACCTTCATCGTGTAAAAGGTGTACTTGCCCGGTTTGAAAAGCGCTGCCGCTACAAGGGCAGGTAAGGTCATGACTGGAGTTATCAGGGCTATCCCTATAGCGGTAATGGTCATCCTGAACGTGTGTCTCCTGGGGGGATTCAAGGTACGCTCCATTAAAAGAAATATTTTATTCGACGGCGTTGGGGCATGCCGTCCTTATTTGCAGTTCTTGTGAGTTTCACACAGACCTTTGAGACAGTTTATATACGCCTCAATCTGTAGTATCTAACATTTTTTTATTTCAAAAAACAAGACGTCTTTCGGCTGGCAGAATCAAACTCGGTGAAGTGTTTGCGCAGGACGGTCCCATACAGATTTGGCTCACGGCCCTCCCTTTTTGGTCAGACCCCGCTCATTTCTGCGGAATGTTTTTTCGTAGATGGTCCTGAGAGATTCAGATTATAAATCCTGGATTCTGTTGGCAGACAGACTGAATCAAGAACAGTGGTTGCTCAAGACACAAATGTGTCTTATTCGTGTGGGTTTATCACCCCAACTATCATGAAGAAGGTTTTTGTCTTTTTTACCAGTTGCTGCGCAACAATATTGTCGTGGTTGTTTGCGTTAGTTATGTACTTTAAGACGTCAAACTCCTAAATTGGCGCCGTGTTTGCACAGCTAAAAGCGCTGGGGTAGCCCGTGTTGATCTGCGTCTGGGGTGTAGGCGCCGGTTGGGGATTGCGGATAAACCATCAATTCATTAGAAATGAGGATATTCATGATGCGCAAAAAAACATTCATTTTGCTGATTTCCTTATTGGCGACTCTCGCATTTTCGGTGTCCGGCTTTGCGGCCAAGGTCATGACACCCGAGGAGGGTGGGGAAGGATTTAAGGTGGCCACTCTGGAGGAAAGCAAAAAACTTCAGGCTGATGGGGCCATTATTGTAGCTTGCCATAGCCATACCACCGATTTCATGAAAGGGCATCCGCCTGGAACCATACACATAACGTGTTTGACGCCCCAAAAGCACGAATTCATGGATCTAAAACTGGATCAGGTAAATTTTGACGTGGCGCAGCTCCCAAAAGACAAGAACACACCCATAATTACCTATTGCGCCTCAAATACCTGATGGAAGTCCTATCATGCCGCCAGGCTGGCGGTCGCAAACGGTTACAAAAACGTTTACTGGATGAGAGACGGTATCAATGGATGGAAAAAAGCCGGTTACCCCATCGAGGGAAAACCTGAGCTTCTCGCTTCCCTTATTGCGCTGAACAAGAAGAATTCCGGGGACATGCTCATAACAGAGCAAGATGCGCGAAAACTTAAAAACTGCTCATTTGTTGATTTTCGCGATAAAGCCAAATTTGAGAAGGGCCACATCAAGGATGCCCATTACGTTGATTACAGTGACATGTTTTCGTACCCCATGATGGAGGAACTAAACAAGAGTGATAGCCTGGTCATCATTCACGATGTGCCCGCTGTCGCTGGAGTCATCGCCGCTACTTTAAAACTGATGGATTATCCTGACGTTTACATCCTGAAATAGCGCAAATTTTTGTGATGACGGTTTCAAACGGGACATTTTCCAACCAACCGTATGACATTTGGGTCTGGCTTCAGCACTAGAACGGGGTTTTTGTCCTGAAGAGGTGTTTGTTAGAACTGGAGACGCCGATCACCTGTTCGTTTGTTTAAAGCTCTCAAATCTCAATTGAGCCTGGCAGGCCTCCTGCTCAATGAGACATTGAGCTTCTCTTTCAGGACAAAAACTCCGCGGGGGAATTAACGCTTATTCCAGAATCTTTTTTGCCAACCAGAAACAGTCTGCCTCTGGATTAGACTTACACCAGGCCTATTCCAGACACAAATTCGATGTCTTGAAAGGGTCGTAGTCCGGTCTGAGTCTTGAAAGAATGGCGTCACGGGTTCTGGCCATGAGTTCCGGAACATCCTTTTCGGTCAGCCCTTTGGTCAGGATGGGCGGGCATATTGTCAACAGCACATGACCCGGACGAAAGGTCATGGACTGTTTAGGGAATATCTTGAACGCTCCATTAATCACTACAGGCAGAATAGGAATGCCCGTCTGAACAGCCATCATGAAAGCGCCCTTCTTGAAATCCTTTAACAGCCCATCGGGTGTACGTGATCCTTCCGGATAAATAAGAACAGACCATCCATCTTTCAGTTTTCTGAATTTTTCCCTGTTCAATCGCTCTACAGATTCCGCGGACTTCGACCTGTCTATACCTATCGCCCCTGAAGCCCACAATGCCCAACCCCATACCGGAATTTTGTACAATTCTCTCTTCACCACCATCCTGAAACGAACCGGTAATCTCGAAACCAGGGACAGTGTATCGGCTATTCCCTGATGATTAGGCGTAATAATGTACGATGTGTTCGGTGTGACGTTTTCTGCGCCGCTCACGGTCACTTTCAGCCCCATGAGCCTTGAAATTGTGCGGTTCCAGACCTTGATCAGGAAAAAATTGAATTTGCCCGGTTTTAATAACAAGGCCCAGATGACTGTCGGGATGGTCACGATAGGTGTCATTACAACTACACCAATGGCGGTAATGATCATTCTGAAAACGTGATTTTTCGGAGGTTTCACGGTCTGCTCCATAAATTCTGATTTTACTGCCCCAAAATATTAATGCATGGGTTTAGTATCACAAGTCTTTTCAATTGTTGACCGGAATTCTAAAGACACTGCGATAAACTTTATAGTATAAATGATTATAAGTCCTGATTCAAGATGGATTTTTTCAGAAAGAAAAAGTGTCCAGGAAGTTGTGTGGCTCAGAATTATTACCGCACGACAGATTTGATGGGATCGTCCTGGTATTTTGAAAAAGCTGAGGATGCAGGTGTCTTTCCGAAATTCCGTCTTCTCGATGAAGTTGTTGATGGGTGATCGATGCGAACAGCTCCCTTTATATTCTTTGGTTCCTTGTAACAATCACGAGTGGTTAATTGCAGCGGGGGATCAAGAGTCAGGATTAATTCTGGAGCGACTGGCCGACGCCATGTCCCTTGAGCGCTCAGCCGGTATGAATGTTAATCCTTCAGCCCGAAAAATTGTGGCTCGAATTTCTGATGTTCCTGCCATGGCCGTGACCGCTGACAGATACGACTTTGAAAACATAAGAACTAATAAGATGAGCCAGAAAAGACATGATTATGGTCTGTGAACTTAATTATGATAAGTGTTCAACGATTTCGTGAATACCATTTGCACCAGATTCAGTGTGCCTGTTTAAGCCACGGCCAAAATGTAGATAGTTGAAAAGATTGGCGGAGAGAGAGGGATTCGAACCCCCGGCGCCCTAACGGGCGCAATTGATTTCGAGTCAACCCCCTTCGGCCTCTCGGGCATCTCTCCGCTGATGGCGGTTCAGGGTCCACTAGCTTTTTCGCAGATGCATGAAAAACTGTCTCATGAGGCTGATGGCCTGATCTCTCATGACGCCTGGAACCACCTCGATTTCGTGGTTGAGTCTGGGGTCACGGGATAAATCAAAAAGGCTGCCAAAAGCGCCCCAATTGTTA
>CAZIVV010000245.1:0-1533 GCA_964542775.1 uncultured Desulfomonile sp. | reverse complement strand
CCTTTACGAACTGCTTGGAGGAGCGGGACTGGGAGCGTCTCGACGCCTACATCCGCGAAGCCAACCGTATCCGCGACCTGCTGTGAGCGCAGCGTCGGTTCTCGCTGCATGATGCGGGCGGCGTTCGAACGGCGTCACGCCAGGTGAGAGCCGGTGGTCCCGGCCGCCAGCGACACGTGCTTGAGCCCCTTGATCGCCTTGAGGCGGGTGACCAGCGTGTGGATCACGGCGGGCTGGCCGCGCACGGCGATGATCTCGAGGCAGTTGTGGTGGTCGAGATGCACGTGCTGCGTCGAGATAATGGCCGCATGGCCGTCGTGCTGGGTCTGCGTGAGGGTTTTGACAATGTTGCTGGTATGGTGGTCGTAGACCAGCACGATCGCGCCGGCCACCTCCTCGCCGTCCTGCCATTCGGTCTGCACCAGACTGGCGCGGATCAGGTCGCCGACCGCCTTCGAACGGGTCGGGCAGCGCTCTTTTTTGATCTTTGCGTCAAAAAGCCTCATAAGCGACTCTTCCAGCGAGACGCTGAAACGTGTCAAGGACATGGCTATCCCTCCTTTTTCATAAGGTTTCCTCGTTCCCGTCCACGTGCCCGTACACGACGACCTTGCCGCCTTCCCGTGGACGTGAACGGGTATCGCTGCGCTGTGAACGTGTACGGGCCCACGGCCATGAGCGTTCATGGGCAGGTGACTTGCGCGCTTTCATCGTATTTCCAAAATAGTCGACAAGGCTCGGATGATGGCGTCGAGATCATTCGGTGCGATCATGTCGATCTTGGATTTGAACCGATGTTTGGCAACGGCACGGATCTGGTCAATGACGGCTACGACTTCGCGTCCTTGGCAGATGACCGGTACGGTGATCGGTGGGTGAGGGCCGGCGGCCGAAGAAAGTGGAACAACGATGACTGTCTTACGGAGTTTGTTTACCGTGTTGTGGGTCAGCACCACACAGGGGCGAGTCTTCTTAATCTCAGACCCCTGTGTGGGGTCAAGAGAGACCCTCCAGACGTCTCCGCGCATGATGGCCGGTTCGCTCATTCCGTCACTCCGTCGTCAAACGCCTGCCATTCGGCGGTCTCTTGAGCAAGGTCCGCGTCCCGGTTGGCGGCACGGCAAGCGGCGGCCAGCGAGTCTTCCCGCTCTGCCAAGGTCTGCTCCAAGAGACGGGTCACCAATTTCGAGCGTTGCCTTGGAGGCACGGCAACCTGAAAGCGGTATGCGACGGCATCGGGTATGGACAGTGTGAGTCTCATGTCGCCGTATTATGACTTATGACTTATGTTTGTCAATATGGAATGTGTTTTTGAAGGGTGCATCCGTTTCACGGGTCGGGGCTCGGGCGGCACCCGTACGCAGACACGATGCTCCTTCTTTACACAGACCGGTCGCAACCGATCGTCCGTCTCCCCGCCTCCGCCCTCACCCGACTGTGCTTCGCATCAAACACGCGCTCGACTCGCGTACCCCTGCAACTAACCGATTACGGGGAGTCAAGGGAGGGGGGTGGGCCGCAACTCATCCTTCC
>CAZIVV010000244.1:0-5102 GCA_964542775.1 uncultured Desulfomonile sp. | reverse complement strand
ACCGTTAACCGTGTGAAACCCTATAAACCGCTTTCCTGTCAACCCCGACCAACGCCTGTCATCCCCGACCTGATCGGGGATCCATTGATCATGGATTCCCGTTTTCACGGGAATGACATGAGGGCCGGGGACTTGATTCCGTCTTCCCCAACCAACGCCTGCCATCCCCGACTCGATCGGGGATCCACTCTTACCCCCATCTTCCAACTCCCAACTCCTATCTCCCGGCTGTTTCAGCCCCTCCCAACCTCAGCCTCCTCACACTCGACATGTCCCTGAGCAAACTTCCGGTCAACGGCTGGATTATCACCCCACGTCTGGACGACGAATGAGTCACTTCCAGCAAACCTGAATCCCGATTGACCAGAAACACTCCTACATGTCCGTGAATCCGCACAGGACCTGTTTTCAATGTCCACCAGATCATGTCCAGTTCATCCGTGTTGTCTAGCGTGGTTTTATCGCTCAGCCACCCGGCCAATCCACTTTCCATCAAAACCGCCGTCGTCCGCTTCACCGGCATTCCGGACCTCCGGGCCGCTAGATAAATATAGCCAGAGCAATCAAGGCCTTTTGCCTCGGATTCAGCTCCTCCCCAGACATAAGCCGGTCTGCGGTCGATGATGAGTCTGAGATTGTCCCTGAATGACCGTTTGTAGTTGTCCGCAAGCCCGTAACAACTCCCGGAAAAGCCTATTGCAAACAGAACCGTCAGCGTCACCCGCAGCGTCTTTATCACCTGTCTCCAGCCTCCCGATATGTCATTTATCCAAACGCTATGATAAGCGACACCGACACAACAAGGGCGCTCATCAGGACAGACGTCGCCATGGGATCGTCGTGGACACGCCTCAGCGATTCCCCCGGAGTGACCTGGTCAAACAGAATGACCGAGCTTGTCAGTATGAATATGGAGACCAGAGCCCACGGCCCCCGGAGTAGCACGTAACGGTACAATGCGTCCGTGTCCTGACCGAAAAAGATCGGGCTCAGCCAAAGGCTTGCCGCCAGTGTCACCGCGGCCAGACCCCCGATACATGACAGATGCAGGAAGGCTTTTGTTTCACTCCCCCAGTCCTGTCCAGTTTTCATGTTTCCCCCCATCATTATCTAAATAATACCGGACGACTCAACCCTCATGCCGGCTTCAGCAAGGCCCTCAACACCGCCGTTACTGTCCTGCATGGACATCCTTGCCCTTTTTATCATCTCGGTGGCCGCCGTCAGCTTGGCTGCGTCAAGGCACATGTTTTCGGTTCTCATGAAGTGATCTGTCAGTTCAGCGAACAATTCCCTTATCCTCTCATCAGCGCTGGGCATTCTTGCCTCCACTAAGAATGTTCGTGGTCTTGATCACTTCTACCAGGAACAGGTCCAGCCTCGAAAACACGTCACTGATCATGTTAAGCGTCACCTGTCTGTGCTCCTTTCCCTGTTCGACAAAATCGTTCATGTACTGGCGCATCTGTTCCATTGTCCGGACGATGTTTGACAAATTGGCGCACCTGTCAATATCACAGTGCTTCCAGTGTTCTTCGGACGCAAGTCTCTCCACATTCTCCAGATGCCTGCCAATCCTGGAATTCAGCTCCTCCCTGATCTCCTCCAGAAGGGCCAGCAACTTCAGCAAAAGCATCCTCTGTTCTTCCTGGTTGAGCACCTGTCCTTCCTCGGTGACTACACTGAGCCTCAGCAACCCCAGCGTTTCATCGAATCGGGTGATCAGGATTTTTACATCGTCTGTTTTTCTGGAAACATACCTGTACGCCAGATATACGATGATCCCGAACAGCAGCAGCGCCACTGCGGCCCAGACGCCTAACCGTTCATGGATAAAGGCCAGATCGGACAAACCCGGTATCATCTCAGCGCCCCTTTGATTTAATTAACGGCCAGCGCAATACTTTGCCTTCCCGATATTTTCCGTCTGTCCCGGGATACTGATTTTTGGCCCCGCAAATGTGCTTGCCGGAAAATTCGAAAATAGTGATTGAGTCTTGAAATCAGGCAGTCTCGTTTCATGAAAGGTGTAATGCCAGTGACCGGCAAAATCCTGTCTCAGTTTCCACACGCTGATCGTCAGGATTGTCAGCGCAATGACATTGCAAACTATCAGCGTTAATTTTATAGCCCCCCGCATGATCATTTTACTCCTTTATTATTCCTGTCTTTTTCTCGAGTCTGGCAAGCCTGTCCTCTATCTCGCGCAGCCTTTCCCTGGAAAAATACCGACCTCTCCGGTTGTCTTCCTTCACCTCTACGGCGCCTTCAAAAGTCTTTCTCCTGATATTTCTCACCATTCTAATCATGATACCTCACACCGCCGGCTATGGCCCTCACCTTTAATCCTTTGTCATTACTGGTCGTGAACCTGAAGCGTATCGTTCTGTCTGATCTGCCTGTGATACCGTGACAATCTCCCCTGACATAATGGTGGACCCCAATGGTTCTGAAAGGCGCCTCTTCAAGCATGATCTGCTGCCAGTCAACCCCGTCGTTGATTGAAACGAAGGCTTTAATGTCTGAATTGAGCGACAGCGTGTCATCCGGTTCCATGTCAATTACGCAGTAAGCGTCGGTCGGATCATCAGCGCTGGCCTCCCAGCTTTTCGTGACAACGTCTAAAGCCACAGCGTCCGTATCATGGTTGAATGTCACCTTTTCAAAAACCGGTTCGGCCACCGATTGAGCCTTGACCATTTGCAGCTCGTCCATGCAGAGATACTGCGCATGTCCAAGGTTGGCGCTTACATTAATCCTGTAATAACGGTAGAAATCGCTGTTTGCAAACGTGAACCACCCAATCCACGTGTCCGCCGTCTGAACGGTGTTTGAGCCTTCGTGCAGAGTCGTCCAGCTTGAACCATCAATCGACCCCTGGAACTGCCACGCTCCGGCCACAGCGTTGGAATTATTCTCGAATGTCCTCCATCTGTACTTGTTGATCACCTGTCTGTTGTCGGATCCAAAATCGAATCTTACCCAACCAGTTGTGTTATTGATGGCGCTCAGCCATCTGTGTCCAGGCCCGTGAGCATGATCAAAGAGCTTCCAGCCCTCGTATCCTGCCGTCTCCGAACTGGCCAGCGCATTTGCGCCATCGGTTTGAGCAGTGACAACGTTTGTCTCGTCAGGATTGTCATTGCCACTGGAAATAATCGTCCATCCGCTGACACCCCTGCTTGCCCAGTCAATGGTCAAAACTTCCCTTGACCAACCATTGTAAGCTTCCCAGTCTGCGCCGCTCATGGCTTCAATGTCCGTTTTGGTCCACTGATGTCCCGTCTGATCTGTGGCCTGAATCAGCGCTCCAGATTGGGTATTCTCCGATGAATTGGCCCAGGCCCCTTCATTGTAGTATTGCCACGTCCCACCGTTGTTCCTGGCTATGCTCATCCATGAGCCTGTCTTGAAGACCTTCCATGTGATCTTGCCGTCAAAACTCACCGCATGGTATATCTGTGACGCCACATTGCCCGGAGTCGATTGTGTAACGCTCACCGAATTTATCGAACTCCATTCCGAACAGTCTGTTTGTGTCGTAATAACATCAGTGCTCACCCCTGTCCGGCTTCCTGCACTCTTGAGAAAAGCTCCCGCAAAATCGTAGATCCCTGATGACTCGCCTCTCAGCCTGTCCTGGTCCAGTGTTGCGTCTATACCCGATGTGTCAGTGAAATCATCCACGTAAATGTCGTCGAAGGCACGGTCCTCTGAATACAGGTCCCACGCCATCATTACCAACGTGTTCTCCAAGGCCGTAGCGTCAGAACCAAGATTGGCAAACCCCCTGTCTATTCCCCTGAGATGGCTTGACAGATGATAATCTGTTGTCGTCTCACTCACTATTTCCGGAACGTAATTTTTGGGATTCCAGTCAATGTCCAGACGGTCTCCGTCAATCTCGTCCTCCCCTCCGCTGGCATGTCTGTCGCCATGGGTAAGGGGAGGGTGGCTATCGACATGTTCATGACCAGAATCGGCCTTGCTTCCAATCGCCTCATCAATGCCCCTGAGATGCGACGTCAACTGGCCTGTCTCTGTTGTCACATCCTGAACAACTTTCGGAGTTGAATTTGATGGCGTCCAGTCTATCGGTAGCCTGTCACCATCAAGCTCATCGACATTACCAACCGGAATCCACCCTGAAGTTGTGTCCACATAAAGAATTCCGGTCTCTGAATCAAGAAACGTGCGACCTGTGACCCCTGACAACGGCCGGTTCTCAAGGAGATCCACCGTTACATGTCCAATCAGGGCTTTGACAACGCCATTGGATATGAATACTGCACGGGTGTCGGTGGCTAGAGCCATTTCCCCTATGGCCAGATCATGGCTCATGATCTCCTGTTCAGTGCCACGTTTTATGCGCAATGTTACTGACATGCGTCATCCCCGGCTACTTCGCCCTATGAGAATGTTCCACCGTCGAGTGTCGGAAGCCACCCATCGGAAATCTTCCCCTGAGCGTCCGCCAGCGGTATCTTCGACGCCGACGGGCTCGTGGTGGCGTTTGCCGGGTCCTGAATGACAAGGCTGCTCGCATTCAGTGAAGCCAGACCACTTGCGCTCCCCTTGCTCGAAATGAATGTGTCAATATCTGAGTGGGAATTTGTGCCCCCGTCCGTCAGCGATCCATGGGATATCGTTCCGCCCCTGGTGGCGTCCGAATGGTCATGTGCGCCAAGGTCGTGGTTATGGTCCTCTCGAGCCACTTTCGACGAAGTTCCGACCTGTCCCGATGTTGAACCTGAAACTGCTCCCGGCTCTGAACTGGCCAGCGCATAGTTGTTTATCGGCGTCCACGATGTTCCATTGAAAATGTAAAGGAGGTCCTCGTCATCGACGTAAGCGCACATCCCCTCCGTCGGCTCTGTAAATACCCACTTTGAATCTGCGTATTCAGCAATTTGTCCGGATTTTCCGGACCATCCTCCGGTCGCCTCTGCCGCAACCATGTAGCGGTCACCCGCCGATGGGCTCTGTGGAGGCTCAGTGAGATCCCTATCCTTGACAGAATCCTGGAATTCGCCAATACCGACCATAGCCGCGTCTATGGCGCTCTGTATCTTTTGCGCCGACCAGATGTCCGTCGATCCTGT
>CAZIVV010000243.1:0-1754 GCA_964542775.1 uncultured Desulfomonile sp. | reverse complement strand
AGCCAGGGTTGTCTTCAGATCTCCGTTCAGACGCAAGTCTATCCTAATATTTTTAGGAATCGCCCTCGACAGGAAAGCCTGGAATTGCATGACCTCATGATTGAGGTTTGTCGGGGATAGCTTTGGTTCAACCTTCCTGCTGAAGGTCAGAAGGCTCCTGACCAGCTCAGCGCCTCTCTTGCCGGCCTCGACTATCTGTTTAATCCTTGAATATTCCGCATCTTCAGGTTTCTTGTTCCGCAGCATTGTGTCTGAATACCCGAGTATGACCTGAAGTAGATTGTTAAAATCGTGAGCTACCCCTCCTGCTAGCGTTCCAACCGCTTCCATCTTCTGAGACCATACCAACTGCGCATTCAGGCGATTTCTTTCATCCTCAGCCTTTTTTCTCTCAAAAGCTGCGCTCAGTCTGTCAGCAAACATGTGCAACAATGTGCGCTGCCATTCTTCCCACACACTAACCAAACTTACTGAATCAAATCCCACAAATCCGGCCAGATTCTCGTTCTGGTAAAGAGGCGCCAGCATCAGGGATTTAATGTTCTGGGCGTCCCATTCAGCTCGCTCAACTTTCCACTCATCGCCCAACCCGGCCACGACGGGAATGTGAACGTCAGTTCCAGATTCCAGCCTGAACATCAATTCAGGCATTTTTTCGATGGGATAGCGCTGAATGCGTTGTTTCTCCCTGGTTACCCCCGAAGCGCACCATTCGTGAGTGTTGGTCATGGTGCGATAGTCATGATCAAAAAGAAAAACGTAAGAGCGGTCTACATCGCAGAACATTCCTACTGCCCTTAGAGCGCCATCTATTGCTTCATCTATATTGGCTGAGGAAACACCAATGAATTTTCCTGAGATATCAAGTAGAAGACGTTCCATAGCCTGTCTTTGGCGCAGTTGTGCCCGGGCCACTTCACGGTCTTCCTCACCACTGATGGCTGAAGCTATTATCTGAATGATGTGCCTTTCATCCTCGGTCGGCGCAAAATCATGCCCAAAGACTGCGCACAAAGATCCATAAGGCTTGTCGCTACGATGCACAACAGATCCCATGTAGGTTTTTAACCCGTATTTGGCCACATTAGGGTCAGTTTTGGCGTATGTCGTGCTCTGAAGGTCGCGGACAAGCAGCAGTTGCGTGTTTTTTCTGATCACATCGAAACAGATGTGCCCCTCAGGCTCGTCTTCAGCTACAAAATCGTCTGGAGTATTCCACTGGCCGGTCGAGCAAAGCATCCCTCGATTTATGCCTGAATAAAGAGCACATGTCGCTCCGAGCAACTCTCCGCACAAAACGGTAAGTTTCTTCACATTGGTTTTGTAATCACCGCCAAGTGACAAGAGGCAGTGATTGAGTCTTTCCAGACGATGCTGGTGTAGCCTGCGCTCGGTAATGTCACGGGATAACCCGAGTAAACCTGTCAGGCGCCCATCAGAATTCCTGATCCCCCGAATGTTATTTTCCGCCCAAACCCTTGAGCCATCCTTCCTGAAGTGTTCGACCTCCATTATGATGTTTCGATCAGGATCATGTGGTCCTTGGGCCTCTTTCTGCATGTCTTCCGAGACAACATTCCTCACATGCCGCAACGATTCGGGAGTGACCATTTGTTCAAGAGTATGCAGCTTTCTCTCCTCGGGGGTAAAACCTAGAAACTTTGCCACGGACGGGCTTATGTAGGTAGTTCTAAGATTAAGGTCCATCATCCAGACAACGTCTGCCACCGATTCTGTAATAAACCGGAATTTTT
>CAZIVV010000242.1:0-1766 GCA_964542775.1 uncultured Desulfomonile sp. | reverse complement strand
GGATGGTCTTGTCCGTGGAGGCAGGAGCTATCGGGTGGATGACAAGGTCATGCAGATCCGCAACAATTATGACAAGGATGTGTTCAACGGCGACATCGGCAGAATAAGGCGGTTTGATAGCGAAAACCAGGAGGCAATCATCAGCTTTGACGGCAGGGATGTTGTCTACGACTACAGCGAGCTTGATGAGGTGGTTCTGGCATATGCCGTGTCAGTGCATAAGTCGCAAGGGTCGGAATATCCATGCGTTGTGATTCCGATAATGACTCAGCATTATGTCCTGTTGCAGAGGAACCTGCTCTACACGGCCATTACCCGAGGCAAGAAGCTTGTGGTCATTGTGGGGAGCAAGAAGGCTCTGGCCATCGCCGTCAAGAATAACAGGACAGTGAAGAGGTATACGCATTTGACGGAGAGGCTCAAGGGCCTGTGAGGCGGCAATCGTTCTTGCCCCAGCTTTTAATGTTGCATTCAGTTTACGCCGAAAAACATCAACCAGCGGCCAAGAAAATACAGCCCCCAGAATATGCCGAACACTTTGGTGAAAAGGCCCAGCGATGAATTAAGATAAAGTGCGACACATCCTACAGGTGGAACGGCAGCCAGCCAGAAAAAGACTGCCGGACCACTTTCAAAGAAGGTTTGCCGTAACTGCCTGTTACGGACGGATTTCATCGAGCTTTCGATATTGCCTATAATTTCCAGGACACTCTGCGGAATAATGGCGGGGAGCCGACTTATGTCACGCGTGGGAAGCAGAGCGCCACGAGCCTCCATCTTCAGCTTGGAATAAAGCACAACCCATAATCGCCAAGGCTCATCCACGGCATAAAATGTACCGCCGCGCTTGCCTTCGTGGAAGATCTGGACGGCGTCGGCGAATAACTCGAAGTCCATAATGTCGTCCAGTTTCACACTATAATTATTTTCCGAGCCAACAACGATGATCCTGCGATTAGTCACGACCAGTTCTCCTGATCCAAGATCAGACAGAAGTTTTCTCGAGACCGTATCCGGAATGCTCTTGCCCAGATAAATGGGAATCTTGCCCAGAGATAACCTGGTTCCGAGGTAGTTCCTGATCGTTGTTCTTTCTGTTTTTAATCCGATCAGGCGAACCAGTGAATAATAGTGGGACACTTCTCCGGACTTCAGTATGACGTTATCTGATTTATAGACGGGAAAGTTGCCAGTAAAACAATCCAACATGTAATCCAGCATCCTGAAGTCCAGTGAACACTTTGAACAGAATGCCGCTGTTGGCAGGTTTTCAGTCTGGCATCTCAGGCAAATGCGTTTGGATTTCGAATTCTTACTTTCCGGATTGGCCATCTGTTCTCCACCATTTCAGAGACTGCAATCATCCAATTTACGTTTGCATGAAAGTTTGTCCGTTTTTTCAATCTCAATCAAGTTTATTTTGATCAAAGTTGAGCTAAACATTTCCTCAATCATCCTGGCCGAAGTTGGTCAGGATGCCATAGATGAACCACCCTATTATGAACCAGGCTATCCAACTGATGTGATCCCCCTGATGTAAAGGAAGCGATCTCGCCTGTAACAAACACGTGATCCAGTCCGAAGCTGGCTGTAAATGATCCGGCGCTAAGGCCGGATCGACAGGGTCAGTCGACGATGAGGTCAACTGGTTGATCGTGAGAGCGAGAGGATTCTCTCCTGGTGGAGGCCCGACGCAACGGTGTAACCCGGTCATGGCCGGATTTGTGACCATTTGGGAAGAGGCTTAGCTGAATTATCTCTTTATG
>CAZIVV010000241.1:0-5972 GCA_964542775.1 uncultured Desulfomonile sp. | reverse complement strand
ATACATCTCAAAGCTAAGGAAATATTCTCCAGACCTTGTAATTTCGCTGGACGGCGCCAACGAAATTCATCCAGTGGCAACTCCAATTGATGACTGGGATTATTTTAATCAGGGCCAATACAATGCCATTCTGAGGCAAATTTTTTCATTCGATGCTCCCGGGTTATCGTCTTATCTCACCTTGTGGCTCAAAAATAATACCTTTCTCATGACGCTTTTGTGGCAGGGGAATGACATCTTCCAGAATCTCGAAGGAGAAATCCGTTTTCATAAAGGCAGCCTCTTTCAAAATTTTCAGAAAAATCCCGAAGACAATATTATTGACCAGCAACAGAGATCAGAAATGATTACCACCAACATGACGGCAATCAACAAGGTCATTGAGGATTACCATAACGCTCTGAACACCGATTCCGTTCCACACATATTTGCGATTCAGCCCATACTGTATGCGAGTAAAAAGCATAGGCACGGCATTGAGGAAAAAATTGAGCAGACCAGAGATCATGAGACCTATTACGACATGAATACAGGGCTACTTTACAACTACATAACACGCCGGATTGTTTCTAATGCCCAGGATAGAGGAATTCATGCTCTTAATTTTGTGGACTATTTCAATGATACCAATCAATGGGTATTTACGGATTGGTGTCATCTCACAGCGGGCGCCAATTATCTCGTAGGAAAAGAGATAGCAAACCAGATCAGGGAATATTACTTCAAACAGACTATGACTGATAAGGATCTGGTCCATGATAAAGACCTATACTTTGTAAATCTGGCCAGAACGGCAAAGGTGGTTTCCGCTCCGGAGGCTGACAAAGATTCTAATCCTGTGAATACTATTCTGAGAGACTATCCCGGAGAAGAGTTATATTCGTCAGTTGAAATTGCGGGAGACGATCCGCTGATGCTGGTTTTGGATATGGGACAAGTTTTTGAGATTGGTCGCATGAGAATATTTTGGGGTTCTGAAACAGTTGTTCCCAGGAGCTGGCAGGTCGAAGTATCCGAAGACGGTGAGTCATGGAGTGGCTGGATAGAAGGATCGGATAAACTCATCGATGGACTTTCTTTGTGGCCTGCTCTGGACCATTATAGCGCAAGGCCCGTCAACGCCCGATTCATTCGTTACAAAAGCTCAGATCCTCGGGTCAGAAAATTGGCGCTCAGGTCCATCAGCATCTACAAATGACGGGCCCAGGGCTGTAAACCATGCGGCGCTGACTGTAAAATAGGAAGAGTTGCCGATTAGTTCAAAAAAAATTGAAACTGCGCAACAAATGTACTATTCTCCAATATGGTGATAAATCTCAATATCCATGTGAAATGTTAGCCGTCATGTGTCGGCCGATCTCGGAACGGTGGATGTTGCCGATCTTTGAAGCAACATTTTAACTTTATTACAGGTTTCTCCGGTCCGCAGTGTCGCTGGACCTGAGGTCTAAACGCCAGCGCAGAACAGATTTGATTCGGAGAATAGGTAAGTGGCAATCATTCGCTCGAGGTATAATCCCAAGTTCTTAAAATATATAGAGCTTTTTGTAAAAGTTGGCGCGGACTCAAGGATATTTCCCAAGAAATGCGCCACGTGTGGTCAGGTTTTCAGAAACTTTCCAGAATACATCCACCGAACTGAAGCGGTTTCGGAAGGTCTGGCCGACTACTCCGGAGTCCTGGATTTGCCAAGGACCATGCAGTACAGAAACTGCTCGTGTGGAAGCACACTTACTATCCTTTTTACTAAAGAGGTTTATCCGTTACTGGATAAATTTTGGGAAATGTTGGGAATGGAGGCCAAGGAAACCAGCCGTCCATTGGTGGAGGTCGTGACGGAGTTCAGACAGCAGTGCAACAGGTATATCCACGAAATGGACAGACAATGAGGGGGAAATCAAGGCCTTGAAAGGTCTTGACAATGATCCGGGAGGGTTTGTCAGTGAACATTTTTAGCTCTTTGGGGATTCTCCGTCTGGTAGTCTGCTTACTGTTCTGCACAGTTGCGTTTGTCGGTAACGCTAGTTCACAGGATATCTTGACCGTGGGGTCCGGCACTTCTCAAACGCCGGGAGTGTCACGCATGTCCACAACTGCCTCGCTGGCTTACATGGGAGGGAGCAGGGGACTAAGGGCAGGGTACACCGGCTTGGTTCTGCCCGGCGCATGTGTGTCATCATATTTTGTTTATGACCTGGAAGGGGCATTGGCCTCGGCTTCTATACTCCTTATGGACTCCAGGGCTCTTTCATTCAAACTAAAGGGGTCTTATCTGTTTGCAGCCGATGTTCCGGCCGATCAGGAAATCACCTGGCTGGTCTTTCCTCCCGGCGCCCGTTCGTGGAATTGGGCCAAAAGTTCGTTCTTTAAGTTCGAAGGCGAGTTTACAGCTCCCATGGATGACTCTTTCTTTGTAATTGGAGGAATGCGCTGGGAGTCACTCAGCACTACATTCGGAGATCCTGACCCCTCGTATTTGTATACTATTTCAGCCATGGAATCAGGCTTGGGCATAAATATTTACCAGCCGTACCTGGGAGTGGCTGTTCAGAGAAGAATCGGTCCTTATCGCGCCTCGCTCAAATTGATTGGGCTACCGCTCATGCTAGGATTTCTGGAACACTTCAACACCTGCAACAACAATAACGTGCCGTTTGCCCATGTAGGGAGTCAAGCGATTCGAAACGGTTATTTTATGGAAGTGTCGGCGGAAGTGAACGCCTTGAGTGTTTCGGGAATGGACCTTGGTTTTTTCATCGGTTGGGAGCTTTACAGAGGGACATGCGTAATGAATCTTGAGAGGAGAGACATGGGACCTCCTCAGACAGTGACGGCAGCGGACGTTGATTTCCTTTATAACAGGTCCAGTGTCACCGTAGGGGCACAGGCTTCAGTGCCTTTGAGATTACCGTTTTAGAACGTATTAGGCTTAGATAATTCTAATTGCCATATTGACAGGAGCTATCCATGCCTCATGTAATGGTGAAAATGTACCCGGGACGTACGGAAGACCAGAAAATCCGACTGACCGAGGCTATTACCCAAGCCGTGGTCTCTATTGCGGTTTGCTCGGAAGATTCAGTGTCGGTAAGCCTGGAGGAGGTTGCGCCGGAAGACTGGAATGAAAAAGTTTATGAGCCGTTCATATCAGGGAGCGAGTCAACTTTGTACAAAAAAAGCAAACCCTGATAGGCCATCTCTGTCGTGTTCAATTGTCATTAATAAATTAACCGGTCTGAAAAACGGGGCTGGGGGTTTTCTGCCGTCTTGCCCGTTCAAATGTCTTTTCTCGTCAATATCCACGCCGTCTGGATAATTTAAGATTGTCCTTATCATCTCTATTTAGTATGAATAAAAGGATTTGGGACAATCTTATTCTAACTACAAGGAAGACTGACATGCCAAAACTAAAAGACATTGAAAAGGTTATGATCATCGGATCCGGTCCGATAGTAATCGGGCAGGCCTGTGAATTTGACTATTCGGGAACACAGGCGTGCAAGGCTCTTAGAGCGCTGGGCTACAAAATCGTACTGGTTAATTCAAATCCGGCCACAATTATGACTGATCCTGGCATGTCTGACGTAACATATATTGAGCCGCTGAACCTGAAAAATGTGACCCGCATCATTGAGAAGGAGCGACCGGACGCATTGCTTCCGAATCTTGGTGGTCAGTCCGGACTTAACCTTTCGTCAGAGTTGGCCAAGGCCGGAATACTCGAAAAATACGGAGTAAGGATTATAGGGGTTCAGGCGGACGCGATTGAGCGTGGCGAGGACAGAATAGCTTTCAAGGAGACGATGAACCGTTTGGGCATTGACATGCCGAAGAGCGCGCCGGCCTACACGGTTGAAGAAGCGGAGGCAATTGCGAACGATCTTGGCTACCCCGTCGTGGTTCGACCTGCCTACACCATGGGAGGAACAGGCGGTGGACTCGTTTACAATGTTGAAGAGTTACGGGTAATCGCCAGCAGAGGAATTGCGGCCAGTCTTGTGGGTCAAATCCTCATAGAAGAGTCTGTGCTTGGCTGGGAAGAGCTGGAACTTGAGGTCGTGAGGGACGCCAAGAACCAGATGATCACTGTGTGTTTCATAGAAAACGTCGATGCCATGGGTGTTCACACCGGCGATTCGTATTGTACCGCTCCGATGCTGACTATCGATCCTGAGCTACAGAAAAAGCTACAAAAATACTCATATGACATTGTAGAGGCCATACAGGTAATCGGAGGCACCAACATACAGTTTGCCCACGACCCCAAGACGGGCAGGGTGGTCGTAATCGAAATCAACCCAAGAACCTCGCGTTCCTCTGCGCTTGCCTCCAAGGCCACGGGTTTTCCAATCGCCCTGATCTCATCATACCTGGCAGGCGGGATGACTCTGGATGAAATTCCTTACTGGAGGGAAGGTACCCTGGAGAAATACACTCCGTGGGGAGATTATGTGGTAGTCAAGTTTGCCAGATGGGCGTTTGAGAAGTTTGAAGGAGCGCAGGACAAACTCGGCACACAGATGAGAGCAGTCGGCGAGGTCATGAGCATAGGCAAGAACTACAAAGAGGCGCTTCAAAAAGCCATTCGCTCTCTGGAGAACGGACGCTACGGTTTGGGATTCGCCAAAGACTTTAATAAAAAGTCTCTTGATGAATTGATGGAGCTGCTTGCGGAGCCTTCCAGCGAGAGGCAATTCATCATGTACGAGGCGTTAAGGAAAGGCGCCCCGATAGATGTCCTTTATCAGAAAACCTATATTAAACCATGGTTTATTCAGCAGATGAAAGATCTGGTGGAGCTTGAGGAAGAAATGCTGAAGTTCAAGGGCCATGTTTTACCTGAGGAGCTGCTGAAGCGGGCCAAGCAGGACGGGTTTGCGGACAAATACCTGGCAAAAATACTTGAGATTCCAGAAGAGAAGATCAGGTCGGCACGAAAGTCTGCTGGGATAAACCAGGCATGGGAGCCTGTTCCTGTAAGTGGAGTTGAAAATGCGGCTTATTATTACTCAACTTACAATGGGCCTGACAAGGTCTCATCGAGTGACAACAAGAAGATCATGGTGCTGGGTGGTGGACCCAACAGAATAGGGCAGGGTATAGAATTTGATTACTGTTGTGTTCATGCGGCCTTTGCCATAAGAGAGATGGGTTTTGAGTCCATCATGGTCAATTGCAATCCCGAGACCGTTTCAACCGATTATGACACTTCCGACAAACTCTATTTTGAGCCCCTCACGGTGGAAGATGTTCTGAGCATATACGAAAAGGAAAAGCCGGAGGGAGTGATAGTTCAGTTCGGGGGGCAGACTCCGCTCAACATTGCCAGTGAGCTGGCGGCCGCAGGGGTGAAAATAATCGGCACGTCTCCTGACGTTATTGATCTGGCAGAGGACAGGGACCGATTCAGGAAGATGATGAGTAAACTGGGCATACCAGAACCTGACTCCGGCATGGCGAGCAATCTTGAAGAAGCCATAGACGTCGCTGAAAAGATCGGCTATCCGCTGATGGTTCGTCCTTCTTATGTGCTTGGTGGACGTGCCATGGAAGTAATACACAATGAGCAGATGCTGAGAAGATATGTGTCTGCAGCGGTAGAAGTCAGCCCTGAACGGCCCATACTCATTGACAGGTTCCTTGAGAAAGCCATCGAGGCTGAAGCCGACGCTGTTTCAGACGGAAGTGACGCATTCGTTCCGGCAATTATGGAACACATAGAACTGGCCGGTGTTCATTCGGGAGATTCTGCCTGCGTTATTCCTCCGATCAGTATTCCTCCCAAACACCTTGAGACCATCAAGGACTACACTCGTAAAATAGCGGTAGAATTGGGCGTGGTCGGATTGATGAACATGCAGTACGCCATAGCCAAAGACACAGTGTTTGTGTTGGAAGCCAATCCAAGGGCCTCGCGGACGGTTCCTCTGGTTTCAAAGGTGTGCAATTTCGGCATGGCGACGATGGCGACA
>CAZIVV010000240.1:0-2239 GCA_964542775.1 uncultured Desulfomonile sp. | reverse complement strand
TAATGGATTGAAGAGTCCCGATCCGTACCTCGTGATGGTCTGGAACAGGGATCGTTATGGTGGATTGCGGCAGTCTCTTTTGCATCACGATGTGACTGCCACGCCGTCGAACTTCAACGAAACCTTTACGAGCAAGAATATCACATATCTGTCAACCAGAGAGAACGGTCAGTTTACCCAACGGCCACCTCAACCTGAGTTACGAAAATATCGCCATGAAGGCGCTGCGCTAACTCTTCGGCTGACGCTGTCTCGAAAAATAGCTCTAAAGCTTCCTGAAGGTTGTTCTTCGCTTCTTCAACACTATTTCCCTGGCTTACAATATCTAATTCAGGACACAGAGATACGTATCCGTCGCCCTCGCGTTCTATAATCGCTGTAAGTTTCATCAACGTCCTCCTACCTTAATTAAGCATAAAATGAAGCAGGTCTACAAGTAATTTTGGGGAGTTGCTCAACGTGACAGGAATCCCATGACACTTTGTTTGTGAAAACAGTTAGAAGTCAGCATGTTGACTTTTGACCTGGCGCTACATCTGAAGCAGGCGACTCAGCCCCAACCATTCCAGCCTCTTAGACTGATCAAAGGAAAAAAAGTGTCAAAGTCAGTAGAATCATGTTAGAAACTTATAATTGCTTCGGACATGTACTGCCTGCAAATGTCTGTAAATCTAGGGTAAATAGTCGAAGTCCCTGTTAAACATGGTCCTGTAACTCCATTTTTCACAATTTGCCTGATTCCGGGCTTTTTGGCGGTCGTTTTGCTGTGCCAGACCGTGAAGGGCTGCCGGGCACCCACCATGCCCCGGCTTTGGCAGCTTCTGCAGCGCTCTCCGCTTCCGGGAGTTTCCGCGTGCGGACTATGGAGATCAGCATCGACCCACCGATCAGGACGGCGGTGATCAACAGCGCCACTTCAGTTGGAATGAATTCCTTTCCGAAAAAGGCGTTCACCAGCATCTTCACGCCGACGAAAATCAGTACCAGGGAAAGCCCGTACTTGAGGTAGTGAAAACGGTGGATGACGCCCACCAGCGCAAAATACAGCGCCCGCAGGCCGAGGATGGCGAACACGTTGGACGTGTAAACAATGAAAGGGTCGGTAGTGATAGCGAAAATAGCTGGAATGGAATCCAGTGCGAAAACCAGGTCTGTCAGTTCCACCAGCACCAGCACTATGAATAGGGGCGTGATGTACAGCGCCCCATTCTGGCGGGCGAAGAACTGGTGTCCGATGAACCCTTCCGTGACCCGGAAATGTCGTCGCATGAACAGCGCCACACGGTTCCTTTCCAGATCCGGTTCGTGACCCACAGTGATCAGCATTTTGATGCCGGTAAAGACCAGAAACAATCCGAACACGTATATTACCCAATGGAAGGCCTCGATAACGGCGGACCCCACCAGAATGAGGCTTGCCCGCATGACCAGGGCGCCCAGCACGCCCCAAAAGAGCACCCGATACTGGTATTTGGGCGACACCGCAAAGTGCATGAAGATGAGCACGAAGACAAAGATGTTGTCGACGCTGAGGCTTTTCTCGATGAAATAGCCGGTGAGGAACGCGTACCCGGCTTCACGGCTCATGAAGTAGAAGACGCCGCTGGCAAAGATCAGCGCTAAGACGACGTACCCAAGGCTCAGCCAGAGGGCCTCGCTCACTGCAATCACCCGATCGCTCCGGTGCAGGACTCCCAGATCCAGAACCATCAGCAGAATTACGACCAAGTTAAAGCCGGCCCATAGCCAGATCGTGTCCATGTTTTCCATATTCTTGCTCGATTATCTCGGCTCAGGTTGTCACACCCAAGACATTAATGGTGTATTTTTTGCCTGCAATCAGGACAGATTCAGTGACTGAAATCGGCCTTCGGATGTTTCATAAAAAATTCTTCAATAGGATGCCATTAATTTTCAGAATCTCAGATACTTTTACAGTATGAACAAATGGTAACTGTGCGGCGAAAAAACCTGAATCTCAACAAATAAGGAGCGTTCAAAATTCTGTGTCAAAGTTCACGGCTTCCCGATTGGCGCCCACCCAAGCGGAAGCAGGCGCCAGGTCCGAGAATGGGCCCTTCAAATGAACTCGTCGGAGGAGCTGGGGTCTGCTGGAGCGCATGAATGAGGATCGGTTTTTCATCGACTGCCAACCTATCAGAGTTTCAGATCCTTATCCAGTCTGCCTTCAAAAAATATTGCTAGCTGTGAAAGGGTTAATGACCAGTTTTGTTTCGGC
>CAZIVV010000239.1:0-5782 GCA_964542775.1 uncultured Desulfomonile sp. | reverse complement strand
GAGGGTTTACAATTCCGGGGCGAACATAGTCAACCATTTCGGGATGTCCATGAACAGCGCTTCGCTGGCTGCGTTCGAACTCGGGATCGCTCCCGGGCCGATGACAATGCCGATATTCATGAAGGTCGCATGATGTCCCTTTCAGACAAAGTCAGATCATTGTTTGGACGACCACGAAAGAGGCCTCCAAAAGGTTTTCCGATGGTCCTGCCGAGAATCAGTCGTGACTCGGGCCAGCACAGTCTGACTGAACTTGGGACTATGTACGCTTTGCCGGCGACCTTTCCGTTCGAACTTTACGAGATCATAGACAATGTGGCGATACTTGACCCTTACGTTTCCAAATATGTCCACACGACAGTGTCTCTGTCCAATGTCACACACAAGCTATACATCAGGGCGTCGGACGAGCGACGGGCCAGTGAGGCCATAGAGGTGTGCAACCAGTTTGCGGCAAGGTGTTTTCCTCTTGGTGGAGGTCTGGACGGTGTGGTGAGCGGGATGTTCTCGCAGTTGGCCAGAACCGGGGCGCTTTGCGTGGAGTGGACACCAGACAGGGCTTTCACCAGGATAGAGCGGGTTTTTCTAGTTCCGGTGAAGACGCTTCGTTTCAGATACAGGAATTCACAGGGAGAGATCGAGCTTACCCAGCTCCAGGATGGAGAGCTTGTTACGCTGAACCCGTTGCAAACTTCGTATCATGGTCTGATTTTCCGGGACAGCAGCCCCTACCCTATTCCACCGATAATATCGGCTCTGGAGGCGTGCGCGACTCATCGTGACATCATGGGACAGATACGGGTGTGGATGTCGAAAATATCGTCTCTTGGGGTAATGCTTGCGGAGGTCCAGCCACCTCCGAGGGAGCCGGGGGAGACTCAGACTGCGTATGACCAGAAGTCCGGTGAGTATCTTCGAAAAATCGCCGACACCGTTGTTGGTAATCTGAACAATGGTCTTGGAATAGGTTTCAGCAATATAAAGTTTACGTTCCAGTCAACACAGTCCGGGGCGCAGGGGGCCAAGGACATACTTCAACTGGTGCTTCAGGGTATGTTCAGCGCATTGCAGAGGGACCCGATATTTTTTGGGTGGTCGTTCCATTCTTCTGATTCGCTGGCTTCGGTTGTGTATGAGGAGATGTTCAAGTCACTCAAGGTGTTCCAGCTTGGAGTGAAGCGGGCTCTGGAGCACGGTCACAGACTCAATCTGGCATTTAACGGAATGTCGGACGCCAGCGTGTCTGTCCAGTTCCGGGATGATGATGGCGGTGATGTGTTCAAGACGAGCGAGGCAAAAATGATGATGTCGCAGGCGATCATACAGCAGCTTGAAGCCGGGCTGATATCAAAAGAGGAGGCCCGAAAATTGCTGGGTCACGAGGACAGGAGTATTGAGTCCGGGGCCTACGTGGCCGCATTTAACAGGCGTTCCAATGCCTACTCGCTGGCGCCTTTTATTCCGAGTATGTGGTCAGGAGCCGACATCTAGCAGATTTTGACGGGGGGGGGAAAGATGACTAACCGACTGGATCATGCGGTTGACACAGGCCGCAAGAGTGATGACGGCAGGACAATATTTGAATTGAGACACACCGTGATGGCGCAGAACCGTCAGGTTCAAAGAGCGAGAGATGGCGAGCAAAAAATAGTGGAAAATGTTGAGGACTCGTGTCAGGAGGATGTTCCCGTTCCGGAGAGCGCCCTTGTCCGTCAGAAATGGCGCATCCTATCCAAGGTCAAAGCGTGGCCAAATACGGGATATTCCGAGCCACAACTGATTGATTATGAGAGCGCTCCTGATGAAGTCCTCGCCAAACTGGTTACGGCGATCATTGTGAAGCCGGATCTCAGATGGGACCATTCTTATTCAATCAAGGACGTTGTGGGATGGATTGAGGAAGCGCAATGGGAGCCGGATTCGGACATACCGGCAGGAGTGAACGCATGGGTGGTGGCTGACCCGGAATATGACGCCAAGGCGGCGGTTGGACTGAGGAAAGGGATAATTCGCTCGGGTTCGGTCGGGATATCGGCCAGACTTGTGAAAAGCCACGAGGACATGGAGATGGGGGTATTCCTCAGATCGCAGGGGCAGATTGTGGATGGTGAGATGGTCCGGTGGATTCCGGTAGACATCACCGATGTCGATCACATGGCGCTTGTTCCCTTCAGGCTTGGAGCTGATCCGAACGCTGGAGTCAGGAATGGCAAAGGCCACACGACTGCCACACACACTCGGGCCGATACTGAAATTACAAATACAGGAATGGGAGAAGGCATAATTGCAAAGGCTCAAAAGAACGGGGGGCAACAAATGACCAACTGGGAAGAGATGTTTGGGGAGGTCTGCGAAATGCTCGGGGTTGACATGAGAGTCGATGGTGAGCTGAACGCAAGTGATGCAATGCTCACGATCAACGGCAAGCTTAACAACCTCAAGGAGTCATACAGACTTCTGGCTGCGTTGCAGACGGGGCTTTATGAGTGCGAAAGATATGTGATCGGGGAGGATGAAACGGGTCTGAAGTCTGAAGAGATTGTCAGACGACTTCCGGAGAGTCTGAGCTTCGCCAAACAGGGGAAGTCATTCGTTATGTTTCAGAGGTCGGAGGCTCTGAGATGGTTTGACATGGCAACAGTGAAACCGGATGTGGAATTGTCCGTCAATGACAAAAATATCCGCAACAGGATAATTGGCTCGTTGGATCTGGATTTTAACGAGGAACAGCTGAACCTTTACAGGGAAATAGCCAACAGCCGTTTCGGACCGCTGAAGTCATCCGTATCGGAGGAGACACTCAAAGACACCAGGGCACAATCTGCGCCGAATGGGGACGTTGAAGATGTGAACAGGCTTTTTGGGGGGGAATAATGATCCAGGAACTGAAAACAATAATTGCGGTGGGTTTCTCGTGTCCTTCAACGGTAGAGGAAGGGGATGTGGTTGAGATCACGGGAGACAATGAGGTTGATGTAATAAGCGACGTAAACTCGCTCAAGGTGGTCGGTTCGGTGTGCGCTCACAGGTATAAGGACACGAGTTGCACAGTATCGACTAGGTTTCTGGCCAGACGTGACAACCGTGTGGCGGGTGAGGATGTGGCGGTGGGTCCTTTTGTGTTCGGGGCCGGATCGAAGGTTTACGCTTATGATCCGGAGAACCACAGTCCTGCGGCGATATGTGGACTGGTGATAAGGGCGGGATCTGAGGGCGAATTTGTAGAGACGCTTGAGCTGGTTTAGAGGGGGGAGAAATGAGTGGTGAGCTTGGGCTGAAGCATACCTTCAAGGCGAGGGTATACGGCCCCTTGCAGGAATACAGGGGTGGAGACGCGACACCGGGCAAGGAATGCGGACTGATGGAATTCATGAACCGCAACGGTATTACCAACGGTTCGGAGGCGATGACATGGGGAAAACTGTTCCAGGAGTTCGGGCTTAATGACGCAAATCTAACATTAGGACATTTGTTGTCCCTATCAGGCGATGTGGCGTATCTGGCGCCAGAGATAGTGAGGGATTTCATTGTCCGTGGAATGCAGTTGAACGCCCGTTACACCGACCTGATTATGGGCACGGAGAATGTGACATCGCTGGACGTATCGGCTCCTTGGATTGACTACGAGAACCCGAAACTTGAGGCTATTGGCGAGGCGGAGAGCATTCCGATATCGAGGTACAAGTGGGGCAAGAAGACCATTACACTTCGCAAGAAGGCGATAGGTCTGGACTGGTCGGATGAATTCATACTCAGCGTCAAGCTACCGATACTGAGACAGTGGTTGCAGAGGGTCGGGGTTGAGCTGAACGCCATGCTTTACTCATCGGCGGTCTCTGTATTGATCAATGGTGACCAGTCATCGGGGACTGACGCTGTTTCGGTGATAGGAGTCGGGACACAGAACTCACTTGGTTTTGCCGATTTTGTCACGGCATGGGTGCGGGCTCAACTGATCGGTTCCAACTGGGGCTCGATGATAACCAATGAAAAGATGGCCAACGAGCTTCTGGCGCTTGACGAGTTCAAGCCGACCGTTGGAGGTCTAGGAGGAGCGGTGGTCGATCTTGACACCAGGAACAGGGTGGTGCCTAACCGCATGCCTCATTTTGTGAGTTCGGTGGTTGGGGACGGCAAGGTATTGCTTTTCGATCCGTCGCAGTGTCTGCTTTACCTTGTTTTCAGGCCATTGCTGGTGGAGGCTGAGAGGATTATGAGCCGCCAGGTGAACGGGACATACGTGTCACTGATGTCAGGTTTCACAACTGTAGAGAGGACAGCGAGGATAGCCGTAGACAAGACAAAGAGCTTCTCGGATTACGGATTCCCTTCATGGATGGAGCCGCTGGTGTAGGAGCGCAAAATGGGAAAGACTGTCAGACTGCGACATGGTTCGGCGCTTTTCTGTGATCCTGAGACGGGGTTTGAGATTTCGGGAGGTGAGGTCGTGGCTTTTCCCAAAAAGGTGGGGTCTCTGACCAGGGCGTGGCTTCAGGGAGGGGGACTGCTGGTTGGGGAGACTGTGAAAGAGGACCGGCAACCTGCTGAACCGAGTATGGCGCTTCCAAACCCGAAGAGGATTTATTCAGATCAGGAGATCAGTGAAATGTCCTACGATGAGCTGGTAAACGTTGTCAGGGACTCCGGAATCAGAACGTGGAAGAATTCGAAAAAGCGGGAGCATTTGACTGAGGCGCTGCTGGAATACCAGAGCGGGCTGAAGGCTCCGTGACAGTGTGAAATGAATGGCTGTCAACATCCAGGAACTTGTCGAGATCAACATAAGACCGGTCATTGCAATTGATGTAAGCCTTGCGGAAGACATTCCCAAGGTCATTGACGCCCAGATTGCGTTGCAGGGATTTGATATGGTCTTGATGGATGACAAGCAGAGGTTTTATGTGGCGGCATTGACACTGGAGAGTCTTGTTCCGAGGCTGGCTCTGGTTTACACCGAAGAGATACAGGAGCACAGGACGGGACCGGAGGTGATAAAACTGCCTCCGAGGGGGGATTTCTTCAAGGCTTTGCAGAAGGCGATAGAAACGTTGAAGACGACGGCTGGACGTGGGGTGGGAGTTCTGACGTCGGTGGAACAGGACAAGACGAGCAAACCGTGGCCGGGTGTCGGGATAATGAAGTGGGCATAGGCTGGATTGAGAGAGAGTCTGAAAAAGAGCATACGAAGGCTGGCGGAAAAGGCGACGGAATTCTCATCGCCGATCCTGGTGACATACGTTGACCCGCAGGGAGTTCCGACAAGGATCAAGGCGCTCAGGTGGTCCGACACACGAATGTCGTCTGAGGGCATACAGATTTTTTCCGCTGGAGTTGAGGACCAGGAGCAACAGATATTCAGGTTTGAGAGGGCCGAGATGGAAGTTGCCGGAATAAGTCGATTTAATGTGGCTGGACATTTTCTGGTGGGGCCGCAGAGATGGGATATTGCTGGCGGTCATCAACAGGCGTTTTGTGAAGACCCGAGCGCGACTGTCATTCTGGTTTTGAGGAAGGCGATAGAGAAGAGCGCCACGATTTGTGGATCAACTTTTGGTTTTGAGATGGATGAATAGGAATTGAAGATAAAGGTCAGGATAACGGGAGACGGCAAGGCCATTGTGGGGAGGCTGAAAAAGTTCGAGAAGAGCTTTCTGGCGCAGACGCGGATAGCGGGCAAGGAGAGCAACAAGGAGTTGACGCGCGCGATCAGGACCTCCATGGAGGAAGGTGGATGGCCGCAGAATGATCCGGATTACCTGAAATGGAAATCACTTTATGGATA
>CAZIVV010000238.1:0-2019 GCA_964542775.1 uncultured Desulfomonile sp. | reverse complement strand
ATCAAGACCGGTGGTGGGTTCATCCAGAATCAGGAACTCCGGCTCCATGGCAAGCACGGTCGCCAGTGATACCAGTCGCTTTTCTCCGCCTGAGAGCTTGTACGTTATACGATCCTCGAAACCGTCGAGCTTCAAAGCCTTTAATATTCGCAAAGCCGTTTTCCGGGCCTGATCCGGTGTTGGTCCCAGGTTCAAAGGACCAAAAGCCACATCTTCGATTACAGTGGGACAAAACAACTGGTCGTCTGAGTCCTGAAACAGAAAACCAATCTTCCCACGGACCTGGGCAAAATCCGATTCAGTATTCATGCCTTTGCCCATTATTTCTACATAACCTGAATCAGGAGTCAGCAGTCCCATGATGATGTGACTCAGAGTGGTTTTGCCGCACCCATTGCCGCCAATGAGTCCAATACGGTCCGACCTGCCAATCTTAAGACTCAGCCTGTCGAGAACCCTGTTCTTGCCATAACCGAAAGATATGTTTTCAAGCCTGATCATTCCCTGATCCACTTGTTGGTTCATTTTGGCCGGCGAGATTAAATAGAAATCCGGTAAACATTCATCTCGTCACAAGCACAAATGTTGAAAGAAATAATCCCGATAGAGCCATGGCATAGTCACACGATTTCATTTCGTAATGGTGCAGAATGTAGAATTTGTTTTTGAATCCCCTAAGCTTCATAGCCTGCATAATTCTCCTGGACCTGTCAAAACTGCGCACCAGTAACATGCCTAGCATATATGAATAGCTTCTGTAAGTGTGAATGTTCGTCCCCGGATGGAACCCGCGTATTTTCATGGCTTTCAACAATCTGTGATATTCGTCGTCAATTACGTGAACATATCTGAAACAGAAAAAGAACAGGTGAACCAGTTTGTTCGGCACGTGTAGATGGCTCAAGGCATGTACAAGAGAGAATATTTGTGAAGTTCCAAGCATGGCGGTTACCATGAATAATATGGAATTGGATTTCAAGGTTATCAGAAGAGCCTGATAAATCCCTTCCCGGGAAGCCTGTAGGAACCCGACATGAAAGACCACCTCGCCTGGAGTAGTAAACGGAAGGAACACCCACAAAAATACAATAAGACCATTGACAATCAACAGCCTCCTGGCAAACCTTTGCAGATTGCAGCGTGTGATGATCAACAGTAACATGGGAATCGTGAGGCTGAACACTACTACTTCAAGCCGATTTTCCAGGGCCACAACAATAGAAAAAATTAACGAAACTAAAATCTTGACCCTGGGATCCAACCTGTGAACCCACGATGAACCGGAGCAGAATTCTTCTAACAACATGAGTCAGGAACCTCAAAGAATAGTTTTTTAAGAGCGACGCCTCTTGGACAAAGCAAAAGCTGCGATACCGGTCAATCCCACTATCCACCCTATCCCACCTATGATTTCAGTCATTCCGGGGCTCGAGACAACCTTATTTTCATTCTGGGCTCTTTCCTGTCTGGCCAACGCCCGGAACAACGGTTCCAGCTTTCTGTCAATTATTTGCTCTAACCGGAGTGTCAGTTCATCCTGACTCACGTCTAAAGACGGGCTATGGCCAGATATAGACTTGGGCCCCACTTCATAGGATTCGGACGTGGTGGGCCGGGATTTATCCGGCATGCCGGCGGTGGCAACTTCTTCGGACAGGTCGATCTCGTACATTGCCTTATGGCCCATACCAGCTTCCATAGTAATCCTGACTAATTTTGTTCCGGCAGGCAGATCCCCTATTCTGAAAACACAAATGCCGTCAGAATCTGTTTTCCCGGTAAGCAGACTAGCCCCAGAGGGGTCATTAACCTCTACCTTACAACCTCCCGCTTTAGCCCCTGCCCCAAAATAACCGTTGACCACAAGTCTCTCCGCTTCCACATAGGCATAAACATTGACTTTATGAGCGAAACACGGAGACACTCCCATGATCACAGCCAGGATTGCCAAAACAAATCCGGGAAGCAATTTGCTGTGCATCCGGATTCGATCCGACATTATGTCATTCACATCAGGTG
>CAZIVV010000237.1:0-2338 GCA_964542775.1 uncultured Desulfomonile sp. | reverse complement strand
GATCGCGACGTCCTGCTGGAAACCTTCGCCACCGCCCTCGCCAAGTTCAATCCACTGCTGCCTTTGGGTTCCGCGGGCGAACCATTGGTGGACTGTATCTGCTTGATGCAGCGCGCCAAGTACAAACGCACTCCGGAAAATCTGACCGCTGCATTAGCTAAGCAAGCCTGGCCAAGTCGCACTCACTGAAAAATAAAGCAACTCGACAGCAGGAAGAGAGCATGACACTCCCCCAGAATAACGAACTGATCAAACGTAGCTGCTTCAGCGACCAACCGATCACATCCAGCAACGACGATCATCTAAAAAATAATCAATATGCCAAAGGGCTATTGGAATTCATCAAGACGGCCGACGCACCTATCACCATTGGAATCCAAGGTGGCTGGGGCAGCGGCAAGACCAGCCTAATCAATCTTCTGCAACACGAGCTGGACTCAACTCAGCAAACCCTCTGCGTTACTGTCAATGCCTGGCAACAATCTCTTTTCGCAGCTGGCAGTGGCGGTCAGATTGCCCTAAGTCTGCTGGAAAGCGCCTACGCCGAACTTTATGAAAAGGCCAAGAACTCAAAGCTCTTGGGAGCGAACCTTAAGGATATTCTCGACAAGACCTCGAAAAGTTTCTTCGGGGTCATCAAGCTGGCCACCACACTTTATACCGGCGTCCCTCTGCCGGGCGGCAGCGAAAATCCCCTACGCCCCTCGCAAACTTTCAAACTGCTTAAGGCCAAGCTCAACGAAACAATAGCCGCGATAACCCAAAGCAAAGATAACCGGATTAACCGCATCGTCATTTTCGTGGACGATTTAGACAGAATTCAGCCTGAAGTCGCCGTCGAAATTCTCGATGTACTGAAAAACCTTTTCGACCTAGAGCGCTGCATATCCGTCCTTGCCATCGACTATGACGTGGTGATCAAAGGCCTGCGCAAGAAGTTCGGCGAGCAGGGGAAAAACCAGCGGGAGTTCCGACAGTATTTCGACAAGATCATCCAAATACCCTTCTCCATGCCCGTCGGCACCTACCGCCACAATATTCCGGCCCTGCTGGAGCGCTTGCTTGAAACGGTGCTACCCGGCGCCGTCGCTGAGCACGAGCGCGAAAACTTCATCGAAGACGTTACCGACATCATGGTATGGGCAACCGACGGCGTTCCCAGAAGTATCAAGCGCATCGTCAATACCGTTTCGCTGTTGAGCATCATCGACACCAGCGCACCCGGCGAAACCGACAAGACCTCGCACCATGTGGCGGCCTCAAAGGAATTACAGCTCAAGACATTGCTGACTGTCGTCTGCTTACAGGTTTCCTTTCCCGATATTCACAAAGCGCTCTGTAAGCTGCCGAATATGGAAAACTGGGATGAGGAAACGACCAGCGGCATCTGGCACCTGTCGGCAACCGAAGAACACGAGCAGCAGCATGAACGCTTGGCGGACAAGTTCGGAGACGACTGGGAAGCCGCGCTTTTAAACCTGATTCTGCATTACGAACTGGCTATGAAAGCCATTGATATACGCGACATCATGCGCCAACTGCATGCTATGAGCAGCGAGCCTGGAGGCCTGTACTGCCTGCGCAAGACCCTGCGCTCGACCAGCATCACCGATACCGACAGCGCCGACAGCCAGACCCCGAGCCTGGAGATACCTGCGCATGAGGCCAAAGGGTATTGCCGGGAGGTGCTGCAAACGTTGCTGGAGCAGATAGGCGACGAGCGCCTGGGCCGCATAGATTCTAGGGCGGTTGCCAAATACCATGATGGTGAATGGACGCTGACGCATCTTGGAAGAGTGAGGTACCCACTTCCAACGGGAATTGAGCAGATAGATGTCGTCCTGGATACGGAAAGCGGCAGCCCCGCCTTCACGATCGACTTCCTTGTACCGAAGGCTCAAAAGTTTCCATCACTGCACCAAAACATCCTAAACATTGGTTTTTATGACCGGCAAAACGGGTGGTTCGCAATCGACCTACCGAGCAAACCCACGGGCGGCCTAGCACCCAACTTGGAGGGGCTCAACAGCGAAACCCTGCCCCTTATCCGCAAGATACTGGACCTTCTGAGTTGATCGCTCATGCATCTCGACAACGCCAAAATCGCCCTAATGCATCTGCTCGACCAGTTGCTCAGCAACGATCTGGATGCACGCTTCGCCAAGGGCAACCCCAAGTTCCCCCACTCGCTGACCCTGCTGACCCTGGGCTGGCTGTTCCCCATGCTCGACTTTGTAATGACCGGGGACGAACGAGTCGGCCGGACGCATAAGAAATTCCTCAATGAGGTGCTCGCCAACGACCTGACGGTGCGCGAACTGAATGAGGCAGACAAAGC
>CAZIVV010000236.1:0-2064 GCA_964542775.1 uncultured Desulfomonile sp. | reverse complement strand
ATATCTAGCAGATTTTGACGGGGGGAAGATGACTAACCGAATGGATCATGCGGTTGACACGGGCCGTAAGAGTGATGAAGGCCGAACAATCTTCGAATTGAGACATACCGTCATGGCGCAAAATCGCCATGTTCAACCAATAATCGCTGAAGACAGGTCAGTTGTGGAGAACACAGACGAATCGGAGCAGGAGGAGTCGCCGGCAGAGCGGGGAGGCCCTGTTCGTCAGAAGTGGCGCATCCTGTCCAAAGTCAAGGCGTGGCCAAGCACCGGTTATCACATGCCGCAACTTATCGATTATGAGATCGCTTCTGATGAAGTCCTCGCCAAACTGGTCGGGGCGATTGTCGTCAAGCCTGACCTCAGATGGGATCATTCCTATTCGATCAAGGACGTTGTGGGATGGATTGAAGAGGCCGAATGGGAGCCGGATTCGGACATACCTGCAGGTGTGAACGCATGGGTGGTGGCTGACCCGGAATACGACGCCAAGGCCGCAGTTGGTCTGCGCAAGGGGATAATCAGGTCAGGATCGGTCGGGATATCGGCCAGAATGGTCAGAAGCCATGAAGACATGGACATGAACGTATTCCTGAGATCGCAGGGAGAGATCGTCGATGGAGAGATGGTCAGGTGGATTCCGGTAGACATCACCGATGTCGATCACATGGCGCTTGTTCCCTTCAGGCTTGGAGCTGATCCAAACGCCGGGACTCGAAATGCGGACTGCAGATCGACCACCAGACAATCAGTGGCTGACACCGGGATCACAAATATCGGGCTGGACGACAAAACAATCGGGACGGCTCAAAAAAACGGGGGGCACAGAATGACCAACTGGGAAGCTATGTTTGGCGAGGTCTGCGAGATGATCGGAGTTGACCTGAGAGTCGATGGTGACATGAACGCAGGGGCCGCAATGAGCACAATAAGTAACAAACTCAACAGCCTCAGGGAATCCCACAGAATCCTGATAGCGCTGCAGACCGGACTTTATGAATGCGAGAAATACGTCATCAGGGATGATGAAACCGGGCTGAAGTCTGAAGAGATTGTCAGGAGACTTCCGGAGGCTCTCCACTTCGCAAAGCAGGGCAAGGCTTTCCTGACGTTCCAGAGGTCTGAAGCGCTCAGATGGTTTGACATGGCCACGGTTAAGGCGGACGTGGATCTTTCTGTCAATGACCGCAGGATACGCAACCGTATTTCCAGTTCTACGGATTTAGACTTCATTGAGGAGCAGCTGAACCTCTACAGGGAGATATCGAACAGCCGTTTTGGACCTCTGAAGTCATCCGTATCGGAGGAGACACCCAACTGCGCCAGGCCACAATCTGCGCCGAATGGGGACGTTGAAGATGTGAACAGGCTTTTCGGGGGGGAATAATGATTCAGGAACTAAAAACCATAATCGCTGTGAGTTTCGACTGTCCTTCCACGATAGAGGAAGGCGATGTGGTCGAGATCACGGGAGACAACCAGGTTGATGTAATTAGCGCCGCCAATTCGCTCAAGGTGGTCGGAGTGGTATGCGCTCACAGATACAAGGATACGACATGCACGGTATCGACCCGGTTCATCAGTCGCAGGGACAATCGGGTGGCCGGTGAGAATGTAGATGTTGGACCTTTTGTGTTCGGGGCCGGATCGAAGGTCTACGCATTTGACGATGAAAACCACAGTCCGGCGGCGATATGTGGACTGGTGATCAAGTCGGGATCTGAGGGTGACTTTGTAGAGACGCTTGAGCTGGTTTAGAGGGGGGGGAAAAATGAGTGGTGAACTTGGGCTGAAGCATACCTTCAAGACGAGGGTATACGGCCCTTTGCAGGAATACAGGGGTGGAGACGCTACACCGGGCAAGGAATGCGGACTGATAGAATTCATGAACCGTAGTGGCATAAATAACGGTTCGGAGCCGATGACATGGGGGAAACTCTTTCAGGAATTCGGGCTGAATGACGCAAATCTGACTCTGGGTCATCTATTGTCACTATCCGGTGACGTGACATATCTGGCTCCGGAAATAGTCAGGGACTTCATTGTCCGGGGAATGCAGTTGAA
>CAZIVV010000235.1:0-34639 GCA_964542775.1 uncultured Desulfomonile sp. | reverse complement strand
ATACTAATGGATGTCCAGATGCCGGAGATGGATGGATATGAAGCCACGTCACTCATCCGCCAGAATGAAGGGATTTCACAAACGCACACTCCGATTATTGCCATGACAGCCAACGCCATGAAAGGTGACCGTGAAAAGTGCCTGGGAGCTGGAATGGACGATTATCTGCCAAAGCCCGTCAAAGTGAGGGAGTTACTGGAAAAACTAAAGAAAATTGCATCGTTAAAAGATCATTAAACAAAAACTGCCCACAATCTTGGATTAGCATATCGGGAGGCCTCACGAACAATGACTCAGGAAACTACTACTATGACACCAGCGTGCGACGAGAACTCCGTGGAGGATGCCAGAATAAGCCACTCCAGATACGGACTGGCTCGTGGAATACTTGATCATCTGTACTACCAACAGGCTCGCCTTCCTGAATTTGCGACCACTAATGACTGGTATGTAGCTCTGGCTAGCGCTGTTCGAGACAGACTTACCGAACGCTGGATAAACACATCCCGATCCATTTTAATGCAGCCTGACCTAAAGGTCGTATGCTATCTGTCTGCAGAGTTCCTCATGGGACCTCAGCTCGGCAATGCCATGCTGAGCCTCGGAATAATGGAAGAGGCCCGACATTCGATGACAGCGCTTGGTCAGGATCTTGACGATGTTCTTGAATGTGAACTGGAGCCGGGTCTTGGAAACGGAGGGTTGGGCCGGTTGGCCGCATGCTACCTGGATTCTCTGGCCTCTCTGGATATTCCCGCTTTTGGATTCGGGATCCGTTACGAGTTTGGCATATTTGACCAGTTGATTCGTGATGGCTGGCAGGTAGAGAGAACCGATAAATGGTTAAGGCTGGGTAATCCATGGGAAATTCTGCGTCCTGAGATAGCATTCAATGTAAGCTTGGGGGGCCACACGGAGTCATACCGGGACGCTGAAGGCAACCACAGGGTTGTATGGAAACCCAACCTTGTAGTTAAAGGGGTCGCCTGTGACACGCCTGTTCCCGGTTATGAGTCTGATACTGTAAATTTTCTGAGGCTATGGAAGGCTGAAGCATGCGAATCATTCGATTTCCAGGCCTTCAATGTTGGTGATTACTATGGCGCCGTTAATGAAAAGGTCTTTTCGGAGACAATCACCAAAGTGCTTTACCCAAATGATGAGCCGTATCAGGGAAAGAGGCTCAGGCTTTCACAGCAGTATTTTTTTGTTTCATGCACTTTGCAGAATCTGGTAAGCCTGTGTGATGATCTGGATATTCCTTTGACCGAATTCCACCAGAATTTTGCCATGCAGTTGAACGACACTCACCCCGCTATCGCCGTTCCAGAACTCATGAGAATACTGATCGACGAGCGATTTTTCGATTGGGATAGCGCTTGGGAAGTCACAACAAAGACGTTCGCGTACACAAATCATACCCTGTTACCAGAGGCGCTGGAAAAATGGCCTCTTCCACTTTTTAAAAACCTTCTTCCGAGGCATCTGGAAATAATATACGAGATCAACCACAGGTTTCTTGATGATGTTCGCGCACAATATCCCAACGATGACAGACGCTTATCGAGCCTGTCCATAATAGACGAACACGGCGAAAAATATATTCGCATGGCCAATCTGGCCTGCATCGGTGGCCACACAATCAATGGAGTCGCAGCGTTGCACTCAGAATTACTCAAGAGCCAGACACTGCGAGATTTTTATGAGCTTTGGCCTGACAGGTTCCAGAATATTACCAACGGGGTAACCCCCCGCCGATGGATTGCCCTGTGCAACCCATCTCTCGCTTCACTCATAAGTGAGCGGATCGGGGATCATTGGTTAAAGGACACACCTGGAAACCTTCCGAAGCTGGAACAGTTTGCCGATGACAGTCAGTTTCAGGATGACTGGCGCCGGATAAAGCTTGACGCCAAACAAAAGCTTGCCAATTACATAAAGAAAAAACTGGATATAATGGTGGATCCTGAATCGCTGTTTGATGTTCAGGTCAAGCGCATTCATGAGTATAAACGTCAGCATCTGAACGCTCTTCACATCATAGCGCTTTACAACAGAATCAAGAGTGACCCTGGGGCGGTTTACACACCACGGACATTCATATTCGGAGGAAAAGCGGCTCCATCTTACTATATGGCCAAATTGATCATAAAATTAATCAATTCGGTGGCAGAAGTCATTAACAGCGATGATGATATCCGGGGACTGCTGAAAGTGGTTTTCATTCCTAACTTCAACGTAAAAAACGGACAGAGGATTTACCCAGCCGCTGATCTCTCCGAGCAGATATCGACGGCCGGCAAAGAAGCTTCAGGCACAGGAAACATGAAATTCGCCATGAACGGCGCCCTTACAATTGGGACCCTGGACGGCGCCAACATAGAAATACGTGATGAAGTGGGAGCCGAAAATTTCTTTTTGTTTGGATTGACAGCGGACCAGGTTGTTGAAGAAAAGTCCAGGGGATACCATCCACGAGGTTACTACGATCGGGATGAAGAACTCAGGCATGCGATAGATCAAATTGCATCGGGTTTCTTCTCGAGAGGTGACAGAAACCTGTTCAGGCCTTTACTCGATTCGCTGATTTACCATGACGACTACATGGCTTTTGCGGATTTCAGATCCTATCTGGATTGTCAGACTGAGGTTGACAAAACCTTCCGGGACGAATCAAGGTGGACTAGAATGTCAATTCTGAACACGGCGAGAATGGGAAAGTTCTCCTCAGATAGAGCAATCAATGAATATTGCAAAAACATTTGGGGAGCTAAATCGCTAAACCATAAATCTTCAAAGTGAAATGAAGTTCGAGGCGCTGAATATTGGCTGAGAAAAAGCGGATTCTAATAGTAGAGGATGAGTTTTCGCTCGGAAAGATGCTGCAGGCGCGTCTGGAAAGCATGGGGTATGAGGCTTGCTGTCCTGTCTCCACCGGTGAGGAAGCCCTGGAAGCCGCTTCCAGGATGACGCCGGACCTCATTCTGCTGGACATTAAGCTGGCCGGAAAGATGGATGGCATCGAGGTGGGCGACCAAATAAGTAAATCACTCCGAGTGCCTATAATATATCTGACATCACACGTAGATGATGAATACATTGAACGGGCAAAACTGACCGAGCCAATGGCTTATCTCTTGAAACCGGTCAATTCCCAGGCGTTGCGCACAACTATTGAAATGGCTTTCGCCCGCTCTGAAGTGGAGAGGAGCCTGGCTGAGAGTGAACAAAGATACAGGGCTTTGGTAGAAACTCAGGTGGAGTTGGTCTGTCGGTTTTCCCCTGATGGGACATTGACTTATGTCAACGAGTCCTACGCGACCTATTTTGGTTGTGACAAGCTACAACTTATCGGAAGCAGGACCGGCTTGCCGTCGATGAGGCCCAATCCGGACGGGTTGTACACCGAAAAAAAGTTCTCCGCGGGGCTTTCCTCGGTAAGTTCATATGAAACCCGGGACACAGGGTTTGATGGTAAACCGCGTTATCAGCGCTGGACCGAAGTTTCACTGATTGATGACAGGGGAAAGCTTATCGAAATCCAGTCGGTTGGGCGTGATGTTACTGAACGTAAGTTGGCCGACGAGGACAAGCTTCATCGCACGGAAGAAAGATTTCGCGCGGTTTTTGAGAGTACGACCGACGGCATCTTTATTCTTGACGGCTCCATGATCTACACTCACGCCAATTCTGCCGGTCTGAATCTGCTGGGACTGGCGGAAACCGAAATAATTGGACACGGGCCGGTTGACGTTTTTGGCCAGGAAATCGGTTCCAAGCTTGCGGGGATATATTCCAGAGTACTGAAAGGCGCCTCTTCCCAGTACGAACAGACACGTAAACTTTCGAATGTTTCTCTTACATTCAGTGAATCTGCCTCACCTCTCAAGGACTTCAACGGCAAAGTGATTGGCATCTGTTGTATTTGTCGTAACATTACGGAGCTTAAAAAAGTCTCCGCCTGCGAAGTTGATGAACACGAGAACTACATTTCACGCTCCATGCGTCAGACCATGGCCCTGGCTCATGCTGCGGCAAAGTCCCATGGAACCGTTTGTCTGCTGGGCGAAAGCGGCGCTGGCAAAGATCGTCTGGCCAGATGGATTCACGACCATTCCAGGAGACGCTCGGGGCCTTTTGTTCCCATCAACTGCGCTGTTCTGCCTGAGAGTCTTGCCGAATCAGAGTTGTTTGGCCATGAACGAGGGGCTTTCACAGGCGCCTCTGTTCAAAAAAGGGGTTTGCTGGAGCTTGCCGAGGGTGGAACCATTCTTCTGAATGAAATAGGGGAGTTGTCCACTACCTTGCAGTCAAAACTGCTGTCTTTTATCGACAACAAATCTTTTCTGAGAGTTGGTGGCGCCAAACCGATCACCGTTGACAGCAGACTTATGGTAGCCACTCACAGGCGTCTGGATGAGGAAGTCACCGAGGGACGCTTTATGGGACCTTTATTTCATAGAATAAATGTGTTTCCCATAACAGTGCCTCGACTTAATGACAGACTGGAGGACATCCCCCTGCTCTGTGATGAGTTAATTCAAAAGCTGTGCTGCAACATGCCGATGAGTTCCGCGCCTGTCTTGAATGCCGAACATTACAGGAGTCTTAGTGATTACAACTGGCCAGGAAACGTGAGAGAACTCAGAAACGTTCTTGAGAGATCTCTCATGCTATGGAAAGGTGGAAAATTTACCCTTCAATTACCTACTAACCAGATCCCCAGCCCCAACCTGTCATTCTCCATCGACAGCGCTGAAACAGAATGTCTGAGTGACATGACGTCAAAAATAGTCTCAGCCCTGTGCAAGGAGATGGTTGCCCGCTGCAAGGGAAATAAATCCATGGCCGCCAAAAGGCTCGGAATATCCAGAGACGCCCTCTACAGACGTCTCAGGGAAAACAACTATCCCGACACCTCAAACACCTCGGACCAGTTACTGTCATGATTTCATGACAACTCTGGATCCTTATTATCCAGTGAAAACAACGGGTACCCAAAAGAGTGTCATAAAAACACGACACCGCTTCTGGTATTGCTGCGCTCAACGTGTGGGCAGGTCCGGTCATGATGCGTTAACTAACTGTTTATATTATGTAGAAATCTAAAGTAGATTCAGTCTGGTCTTGGCGCCAAAATTGCTTAATGTTAATCGGTCTTACAATGGACAGGTCAAGGAACTAGCCCACTCTTCAAGAGTGCCAATGTTTGCAGCGATAGATAGACAAATAAATGCTTCCAAAGAAATCAGGTTTCAGCCTTCCGGAGCTTATGTCAAACGCTGACAAAGCTGTTGTTGTTCTTTTGGCGATAGCAGGAATAGCGATCTCCCTGTTCTCCTATCGTATGATGTTCTTTAATGAGGAAGCCGATCTCAGAGCAAGTTTTCAGCAGGCTGCCATAAAAAAGACACACTATTTCAGCCAGGGTGTTGAGAGATACAAATCCATCCTGAAGTCCATGGTTTATTACTACAATGCGTCTGAACACATTAGCAGGGAAGAATTTAACGAGTTTGTAAGGGACATAATCAGGACTGAAAAGGCATTCAGGGCCCTGGAATGGTTACCGAGAGTTTCTGAATCCGACCGGGAATCCTTTGTTCGGGATGTTCGAAACCAGGGTTTTCCCAATTTTGAGATTACTCAAAAGGACGCAGAAGGAAATCTGGTCAGAAGATCGAGGAGTTCTGAATACTTTCCCATCCTTTATGTTGAGCCCTATGCAAACAACGAGGCTGCTCTTGGATTCGACCCATCTTCTGAACCCATTAGACTACAAGCGCTAGAGTTATCCTGGGATAGCGGCAAGATACATTCTACGGAGCCTTTACGGTTAGTTCAGGAGCCCCATGATGGTTTGGGTTTCCTTGTGTTTGCGCCGGTCTATCGCAAAGGAGCGCCTATTGAGACAGTAGAGGACCGTAGAGAGAATCTTGCAGGATTTTTTCTCGCGGTGTTCAACCTGAAGGAATTCATGGAAGGGGCTTTTGGGTTCGAGAAAGACGATGGAGTTGACGTCTTCGTGTATGGGGATTCTCCATCTGACGCTGGACGACTTTTATTTACCACCTCCAGGAATTACAAAGACAGGCCTGAATCCGAGACTTATGACTCTTCCTCTGTTTTCCCCGCCGTAAGTTATGAGACTAATTTTGATAACATGGGCAGGAAATGGACTATTAAAAGCTTCCCATCCGATGGAGGCCCTTTCACGACTCAACGGTCGGGAATGGCTATTGTAACACTGGTATGCGGGCTTCTCATGACGGCGCTCATCTCCACATACGTGGCTTTTCTGAAAATAGGCAAGCTTCGATCAGAACAACTCGCCTCTATGATGACGCAGGCCAAATCCGAAATTGAGGCTGAAACATCAGCGCGCAATGAGGCTATGGGGATCTTGCGGGAGCGGGAATTGCAGTTCAGGAACATTTTTGAAAATTCCATGGACGGGATAATGCTGACCAGGATCGATGGCAGTATCCTGAGGGCCAACTCTGCGGCGTGCAGAATTCTGGGCTGGTCGGAAAAAGAACTCAATGAAATCGGTAGGGACGGGATAGTGGATCAACAGGATGCCCGTTTGCGCGAAGGACTTGAAACCAGGCTTGCTGAAGGAAGGGTAACCGCAGAAGTCACTTTCAGGCGAAAGGACGGCGAATTGTTTCCGGCTCAGGTCTCGTCCGGTGTTTTTGAGGACGAGAATGGCGACGTTTTCTCTGCGGTCGTATTTCGGGATATTACCAGTCAAAGAAAGGACAAAGAACTTCTCCGAACCCAGCTTAGTCAGACAAAAGCTCTGATAGACAATATCCCTGACCTGGTTTGGCTCAAAGATGCTGAGGGACATTTTGTGACGGTCAATGAGGCATTTTCAGCTTCTTGTGGAACGCCCTCGGACAAAATATCCGGAAAAACGGATTTCGAAGTTTGGCCTGAAGAAATGGCGCGAGCGTATGTAACCGATGACATGGAAGTAATAAGGTCCGGGGTTACCAAGATTGTTGAGGAACCGGTTGCTGACGTAAAAAATTCCATGGGCTGGATAGAGACTATAAAAACGCCGATATTTGGGCCGGACGGTCAAGTTTTGGGCACTGCCGGCACTGCCCGGGACATCACGGCGCGTGTTCTGGCCGAGCAGACCAGAAAACTATTGGAAAAAGCGGTGGAACAGTGTGCGGAATCCATCATGATCACAGACGCTGAGGGCGCAATCGAGTATGTAAACCCGGCTTTCGAAAATGTGTCAGGTTATTCAGGCAAGGAGGTCATAGGGTTGAATCTCCGGATACTATGGAGTGGTGAGCTTGATGAGTCTTTCCATGAACAAATGTGGCAGACATTACGAGCGGGGAGAGTCTGGTCGGGAATGATCATCAGTCGACGCAGGGACGGGGCCATAGTTTATGAACAGGCTAACATATCTCCCGTAAAAGATCATAATGGAGCATTAACTGCGTATGTTGCAGTCAACCGGGATGTGACAGAAGAGCGTCTTCTTGAGGAACAATTAGTCCAGTCACAGAAAATGGAAGCCATCGGAGCGCTAGCAGGCGGAATAGCGCATGATTTCAATAATATAATCTTTGCCATCATAGGGTATGCCGAACTGGTTTCAGTCCTCTGCCAGCACGATGAGCAGGCGGTGGCTTACCTTGACGAAATTCTCAAGGCGTCGGACCGCGCCGGACAAATGGTAAGGCAGATTCTAACATTCAGCCGTCAGTCGAATCCCGAAAAAGCCGTAATAGATATAGTTCCTGTAGTTAAAGAAGGCCTGAAATTTCTACGTGGCGCTACGGCTTCTTCAATTGATATCCAGACCGATATTGAGAGAAACCTGCCAAAGATCAATGCGGATCCAACCCAGATATACCAGGTGCTGTTGAACCTCTGCACCAATGCTGTTCATGCAATGGGAGGCTCTAACGGTATTTTGTCTGTCACCTTGGCCCAGATAGAGCTCGAAGAGGACTTTGCCTCAGTAAATCCGTCAATTCAGCCGGGGATTTTTGTCAGATTGACCGTTAAAGATAGTGGTGTTGGCATGTCTCCGGAAACGATGAAAAGGATTTTTGAGCCTTACTATACTACTAAAAATGTCGGGGAAGGCACCGGTCTAGGCTTGTCTGTGCTGGACGGAATAGTGAAGGATCACGGAGGAGTAGTAACGGTATGGAGCAAACCGGGAAAAGGGTCGCGGTTTAGCGTTTACTTCCCAGCGGTCCATGATGATAATCATGAGACACTTCAGGTGGAGGAGGAATTTCCGAGGCAGGGGGACGAGAGCATATTGTGGGTTGATGACGAGTTGACTCTCATGCAGATGTGCAAGCAGACACTTGAGAACGTGGGTTTTAAAGTCACTTTCAAAACCGACCCGCTTGAGGCGCTTGAAACATTCAAAATGTATCCTGAAACATTTGATCTTGTGATTACCGATCTGAGTATGCCAAAAATGAGTGGCTTTGATCTTTCCCGGGAATTAAGCTCTGTTCGTCCGGGGATTCCTCTGCTCATGTGTACGGGATTCGGCAAGTCACTCTCTAAAGAGCAAACCGAAACAGCCGGTATTTTGAAGGTCATCTCAAAACCAATCTCCAGCAAGGATCTGATTTCGGTCATACGTGAAATTCTGGACAGGAGCGCGGTATAAGATACTGTTGTTCTGATATACCGGGCATTTTGCAACATCTGGCGAGTGGCTGACAAAAATACCATGATTGTCTGAATGGAGCCTGTTAATTGGAATTTCTGGTCATAAGTCTGGTATCCCTGGCGGTCTCAGCCCTTACCCTGTTCTCGGGATTTGGACTTGGCACTCTTCTCATGCCTGCTTTTGCCATATTCTTCCCGGTTAATATTGCAATAGCGGCCACTGCGGTTGTTCATCTGGCCAATAACATCTTCAAGCTGTTTCTGGTTGGAAGATACGCCGATATAAAAACAGCCATACGATTTACTATTCCGGCGGTTGTTTTCTCTGTTTTTGGAGCGTATCTCCTTGTTTATCTCCAGGATAGCGCCCCGATAATACGGTACGAGATCGGCGGTAGGGTTTGTGAGATCACCGTCATCAAACTCGTGATCGCTGCTTTGATAGCTTTTTTCTCCTATTGGGACTTGTCTCCCGAAACGGACAAGATTGAGTTCAGTCCCAAATATGTTCCCGTAGGCGGGGCCCTTTCCGGTTTTTTTGGGGGTCTGTCGGGACTTCAGGGCGCCTTGCGAAGCGCATTTCTCATTAAGTGTGGGCTTACGAAAGAGGAGTTTATTGGGACAGGAGTTCTGTCTGCAGTGGCAGTGGATGTGTCAAGGCTGATAGTTTACGGAGCTACGTTTGTTACCAAAGACTTCAGTTCCCTCCCAGATCATGGCATGGTTCCCGTAATCATGGTTGGAATTCTTGCTGCGTTCATGGGATCTTTCATAGGGAACAGACTGATGAAAAAGGTAGCTTTGAGGACAGTCCAGTTCATAGTGGGGGGACTGCTATTCATTTTTGCTTTGGCATTGGGATCCGGCTTGATATAAATTTCAGTTACACCGACAGCGCCTGCCGATTTAGTCAGGCTGTTTAAGCTTGCCTGTTGATGAAACGCAAATTCTGAATTTCTTGAAGAGGCTCCTTTGAAAGATATCTCGACGATAACCAGAAATTTCACGGAATCGGTCATTCGCGAAATGACACGAGTCTGCAATCAATATGATGGCTGTAACCTGGCCCAGGGATTCCCAGACTTTGATCCGCCTCAGGAGATAATGGAAGCTGCAATAAATGCAATTAGGGGAGGGTATAACCAGTACGCTGTTACGTTTGGGGAACCTGGTTTCCGGGAGGCAATTTCCAGAAAGGTTGCATCTTTCAACGACATCAAATGTGATCCAGCTACCGATATCACCGTTACGTGTGGCGCTACCGAAGCAATGATTGCCTCGCTAAAGGCCATCATTAATCCCGGAGATGAAATAATCATTTTTGAGCCGTTCTACGAGAACTATGGTCCGGACTGCATTCTTTCAGGAGCTACTCCCAAATACGTGACTCTTCATGGCCCGGACTGGAATTACGATCCGGATGAATTAGCCTCCGCCTTCAATGACAGGACTAAGGCCATAATAATAAACACTCCCCATAATCCGACCGGGAAAGTGTTTACCATGAAAGAGCTGCGGTTCATTTCCAATCTTTGCGCAAAATGGGACGCCTATGCCGTAACCGATGAAGTTTACGAGCATATTCTTTATGATGACGCTCAACATATTTCAATCGCTTCAATTGATGGTATGGCTGATCGAACCATCACCATAAACTCGATGTCGAAGACGTACTCTGTGACTGGGTGGCGGGTTGGTTGGGCAATTGCGAATAAAGAGGTGACGTCAGGCATCAGGAAAGTTCATGATTTTCTCACTGTTGGAGCTGCCAGGCCATTTCATGAAGCCGGCGTTGTGGCCATGAACATGCCCCAGAGTTATTATGAGGGCCTGGCGCACATATATGACTCGGCGAGATCGTCTCTTTACGAAGACCTTTCAAAGGCCGGTTTCACCGGACGCAAGCCTCAGGGCGCCTATTACATAGTGTGCGAGAATGACAGGCTGATGAAGGCATTGGGCGCAAACAACGACCACGAATTTGCCAGACAGCTCATCAGCGTCGCCGGCATAGCGGCAGTTCCCGGGTCTTCCTTTTATTCAACTCCTGAAAAAGGTTCAAAACAGCTCAGATTCTGTTTTTCAAAATCGGGAGCTACACTAAAAAAAGTCAAGGAGCGTTTTGCTCTGTTGTCCGGGTTGTAATCGAAAAATTGGCAAATGTGTAGACCAGGCCAGAGGAAGACCCCATGGACCTTCAAAGTGACATCTCAGGCTAACAAGTCCCGCCAAGCGGGGGGAAGTTCAGATTTGTGAATCAAGGAGTCGTAATGAACTGTGAAAAATGTGGAGTGGCTGTTCCCGACGGTGAAGAGCGTGAACATTTTGACAAAACGCTATGTGAGGATTGTTACATGGACGCTCTGTCGCCAGCCAGGACATGTGACCCATGGGCCGTTCACTCAGCCAAATCGTTTTCAGGGGCCTCAGACATGTCAAGCTCCCAGATGAACAATACCCAAAAGACCATACTCGGGATACTGAAAGAAACCGGTGGGATCGAACCATCGGCGCTATTAAAAAAGATTGGAATAACAGAATCTGAATTTCAACGTGAGATAGCCACCTTGAGGCACATGGAGAAGGTTAGGGCGGAAATGCGTGACGGTGTTAAAATCATGCGGTTATGGTAAGCCTCAGCCGAAGCTTCCTCGAAAGGCATCCATTGAAGCGGCCGGGCCGAAATCAACTGCTCTACCGATTCGTGATTCAGTTGGGGCAATTGCCAATGGTCCGTGCCCTCTCCCCAACTCATGCATGATTTTCAATTAACGGACCAATACAATTTAAAGCCCAAATTCTATTAGTGCGTTTGTTGCAGGGGTCCCAACAGCCCTGTTGTGAAGAGTCTGTGACTCACATGGAATAATGGCGCTTATATCTTAATAAACCCAATAACATCAGTATCCTGGTAGCGTTGTTTTCCCAGCTTTGTATTTCTGGACGGCTGGATGACTAACGCAATTCAAACTTGACCATGTTGACAGGCTAAAGTATATGTATAAATTAGTTCGTTATATGGCGAACAACAGGAGATATGGATGAAGGATATAATGACGCTCATCAAGGCAGTTTCCGATGAAAATCGAGTCCGCCTGCTGATGGCCCTCAGAGGCGGCGAATTGTGTGTTTGCCAGTTGATAGAGTTTATCGATTTGGCGCCGTCGACTGTGTCAAAGCATATGTCTATTCTTCGCAATGCACATCTGGTTGAATCACGCAAGAAGGGCAGGTGGGTATACTACCGGCTGACTGAGAGTCATGGAGCCAGAGCTGCATGTGGTTTGATTTCGTGGCTCAGACAAACTCTGGAAGATGACTCGTCGATAGTTTTGGACATGAAGCGGCTTGGAGAGGTTCTTGAACGCATGCCAAGCGCCTCATGCGAAGGCTGATGTAAGCGCTGCATCGAAGAAAAAGACTTCACAAAAACAATGAAGGGACTCCTATTATGACTGAATCTAAAGGGCTTTCGTCAGCTGAGCGTTTTCTTACACTAATAATTTTTGCAGCCATGGGTCTTGGCATAGCAATAGGCTACTTTGCCCCTTCCGTTACGAATTTCATTTCCGGCATGCAGATAGGCGCAACGTCTATCCCGATAGCGATAGGCCTCATACTGATGATGTACCCACCATTAGCTAAAGTTAAATATGAGGAAATGGGCAACGTATTTCGGGATGGAAAGATCCTGGGTCTTTCCCTGTTGCAGAACTGGGTAATTGGTCCTCTTCTCATGTTCGTTCTGGCGATAATCTTTCTGCCTGATCGTCCGGAATACATGGTAGGTCTCATCATGATAGGTCTGGCCAGATGCATAGCAATGGTCATAGTATGGAACGAGCTGGCAGGTGGTGACACCGAGTATGCCGCAGGCCTGGTGGCATTCAACAGTATTTTTCAGGTCATTTTCTTTAGTGTTTACGCCTGGTTCTTTATTTCAGTGCTCCCTCCTCTATTTGGTCTGAGCGGTAGCCTCGTCCAGGTAAGCATAGGACAGATTGCTCAAAGCGTTTTCATCTACCTGGGGATTCCATTTATCGGAGGAGTCCTGACCCGTTTCATCCTGCTAAAAGTCAAGACCAGGCAGTGGTACGATACCACTTTCATACCCGCAATAAGTCCCATCACCCTTATTGCGCTGCTTTTCACGATCATTGTGATGTTCAGTCTCAAAGGCAATTTGATCCTGACCATACCGTTTGATGTTGTAAGGATAGCCATCCCGCTCACGATATATTTTGTGGTCATGTTTCTGGTGAGCTTCTGGCTGAGTCACAGGATAGGGGCGAATTATCCAAAAACCGTGACCCTTTCATTTACTGCGGCCAGCAATAATTTCGAGTTGGCAATAGCTGTGGCGATAGCAGTTTTTGGCATCAATTCAGGGGAAGCTTTTGCAACTGTAATTGGCCCACTAATCGAAGTCCCAGTGCTGATAAGTCTGGTTAACGTAGCCTTTAAATTAAGGGACAATTATTTTGTTTCGGAATCTCTGTAAGCAGAAGGCAGGGGAAGTAATTGCGTAAAGGTGTCAGAAATGTCCAGGCTGATAGTGTCATTGTTTTTTGCGTTTTACTGACGGATGCCTCATTCTTTGGAGTCTATCAAGACAGGTTCCGCATTCGCATCAGGCAACCTTCTGGTCACTAAAAAGCATGGGTTAAAATTTTGTCCTCTCAAGTGATTGCCCTGTCCCTTGTTCATTTGTCATGGCAGGCTCCTGGATGGTACACAGTCGCTGCTTTGGCAATTTCCTGATCGCCACGAATGAAGATTTGATAGCAAAAAAGCTCATTAGGGATGCAACAACAACCTCTGCGTTTTCACGCCAGCAGGATCAGAGCTGAGTGAAACGCAGAGATTGCAGTTCCAGGCAAATCTTGAAACGGTTGTTGATAATGTTCTACATGTTATGCAACTGGAACGAGTTTTACATGAGTGTCATAGAAGCTGACACTTCCGCCGACCGGGTCGAGCATGCATGTATTCTTGAGAGCCGGGTCAATCCACATGGCCGCATTTGCATGAATTCCAGTGGCTCTTTTGGGATCGCCTTTGATAGTAACACCATTAACTGAAAAATCAGTAGCGCCCGTCGCCCAGTGACCAAACCCCAAAGCAAAGCTGACTACTCCAGGTCTCATTGTCTGGGTAAACTTCAGCATGCCTGTCATGGGCTTGGTTGAGCCGGCGCCAAGGTCCCACACGCCGTCCGGATTGGTGGCGCTAACCACTTTTACTTTCTGGCCATCTTTCAGGTTAAATTTCTGAGCGTCTACAGGGTTTATGAGCACGGCGTTTTCCGGCATCAAGGGGTGTAGCCACTGATTTGTAATCGTTCTACTCTTGGTATGAACAATTGATCTGTGGGTTATCAGAACCAGATCATGACCTTTTCTCATGTCTTCAGGTTGTTTTCCGTGATAATCCATTATGGGTATATACTGAGCATACCCGGCGTTCTTCTTGCCGATTCCTGAGTGTATGGTTCCAGCAGTCTTTTCCTGATACATATTCAGGAGTTTTCCGTAAGGATGCGCTAGCCTTGTTCCTTTGTAGGCCTTGTCATGGTCTTCAAAACGCCCACCCCGATTCAAGACGTAAACCACTTTTGCCCAATTTTTATCGCCCGCGATGTTCTTCCATCTTTCCGGATCGAACACCGTTTTTGGCAGAAACTTTCTGGCTTTGATGAATGTGTCGATTTCCTCTTCATTGGCGTCAGGGACCGAATCCGAACCATCCGGTTTCTCTCCGAATCCGAGGTTAGCGACAGCCCTGATGTAAAAGTCATCGAAATGATTGAGCCCGAGTCCGGGACCAAAAGCGTCTTTACCGAATCCCTTCAGGTTCATTTTTTCAGCAATTCCGAAGAGCATGCTTTCAAAGCAGATTGGCATCTCGTTGTCTAACACCTTGCAGTTTTCGGTGACCGGGGCCATGGCTGGCTGTCTGACGGGTTGAACCTTGCATGTCATGCTGGGATGACTGCCTTGAAACTCCCAGCGTTCCAGATACGATAAATCCGGGAATATGTAGTCCGAATACATTGATGTAGTTCCCACCACTATGTCGCTGCTTACAAATAGGGGCAGTTTTTCGAGGTCACATAATATTTTAATGTTGGTCTGGCCTGCAGGTAAAGAATATGTGGGAGCCCCCATGTACATGAAAAGCGCCTTTACCGGATAGGGATAGGCGTCGCCGATGGAAGGGATAATCTCTTCATAAATATCACTGCTTAGTGGATACCAGTTTCTTTTGGCAGGGTACCCATTGAATATTGTAGTCTTCTCATAATCCAGACCGTATCTGATGGAGTTTATGCCGAAAGATCCCAGTTTTCCAGGATGCGCTTTTAAGTCATACAACTTGCCTTTACCCATGGTGTCATAGGTAGTAGCCTTTGCCATGCCACCCTTGGCGTCAAAGTTGCCTATCAGCATGTTGATGGTCATCCATCCCAACACGTTGTAGAAACCATTTGTGTGCTGGGCTGGGCCTCTGTGAATGTCGACTGCCGCTCTCTTACCATAACTGGTCAACTCTCGGGCTACATCCACAATGTCTGATTCCTTGACACCGCACATCTCGGCCCACTCCTTGAGCGACTTCTGTTTCGAGCTTTCAAAGACAATCTGTAAGCCAGTCTTGACCGCAGTTCCATCGGGAAGTTTCGTGTCAACAAACAAATCGCCAATCACTGGAACCTTGGTGTCATTCGGATCGACAACTGTTGGGACACCCTGAACCATTGCAACCATGAACTTTTCCTGGTAATCCTTGCCATCTTTAGTCTTTCTGGTCTCAGGCTGAATCAGGCCAATATCGGCCGCTCGGACCAGTTTGCCCGGTTTACCGTCTTTGCATTCGACCAACCAGGTCGCATTGGTCCAGCTCGTTTCCGAAGCGACCGTCGCCGCAGCCTTGTTCGCATTTGCAAGAAACTTCTCATCATATCTCTTGTTTTCTATAATCCACGCGATCATGGCTGAAGACATCGCTGCATCAGTCCCCGGCTTGATTGGTAACCATTTCCATGCCTTGGAAGCCAGTTTACTGAATCGTGGATCTGCCACGGCTATTTTAGTCTCCCCACTCACCAGGTTTCTGGTCAGACGCACCGAACGATTGGGTGGTCCATAATTGCCTTCAAACAGGTTGGCTCCGACAAAGAAAACGAAACGACTGTTCTCCGTGTCAGCCTGCCAATAAAATTTCTGGCCCTCCGAGAATTTTCCGGCGACGTATTGCTCACTAATGGCCTTGCAGGTGAAATAGAGCGATCCTTGGCATACGGTAGTGTGTCCATGGGCGTTTGGTGTTCCGAGACTGTCGGCAAATCTTTTGTACAGATCGGATCTACCGCTTTTGAGTCTTCCCCATGCCACGACTATCTGGTTGTTGCGTGGGCCGAAGTCGGGATGATTAGGGTCGATGAGCTTTTCCAGGTTTGCTGAATGTTTTTTCCTGAATTCTTCTGAGAGAGTCTGCTTTTTATCCTTGTCTTTTTCTTCAAGAATGGCCTTTACGTCGGCGGACATTGTCTTCATGAGGTTCGGGTCCCGGATCGCGGCTATGCGGTCAAGTCCTTCGACCTCGCGGTTTTCCTCGCCCGGAACATTGCTGAACAGTTTTCCGCCTTCCACTATCTCCTTGATGGCCTGTTCAAAGGATATGGTTTCCCACTTGTTTTCGCCGCGCTTCCCAGCCCTCTTTAGGACCTTACGGATACGGTAAGGATCATAGGCGCTTTGGAGGCCGGCCTGTCCCTTAGGGCAAATAGAGCCATCGACAACGGATCCTATCTCCAGAGGCGTTTGAAACTGGAGCTGAGGAAGCATTGTCCATGGATTATAAGGGTTTCCATCAATTTTGACGATCACTCCGTCCTGCAGTTTGGCAGTTATTCCACAACCCGTATTGCACTGGAGGCAAACAGTTCTTATTTGACTGGAAGGGTCGGAAAGATCGTAGGAAGCTTCAGGCCTGGCGCTGTTAATTATCGATGATTGAGTCTGGCTGCTTGCCTGCGACTCAGAAGGGTCGCCTAAAGCGATCCCCGCCCCTAGCAAGGCCCCTCCCGCAAGGAACCCTCTTCTAGTCGTATCGATTTTTTTCCCGTCTTTATTTTTGCTCATGACAACCTCTCTAATTATGGCCAACTCTGGGTTCAAGGAGCCTGTTCAATACCGAACCGACGTAAAAAATGGTCATCCCGACTGCGATCATGAGCAGGACAACGAGATATTCCATCGTGGTAATGTTGTATACATAGGAGAGACGTGAGTCCTGAAAGGCCTCCTGAATACCGGGAATCTGAGGAACGACCTGTCCGGGAACGAGAATGCAAAGTCTTGCAGCTCCGAAGCCGATTATGGCGAGTAAACTGCCCGCAACCCATACCTCCCGGTTATTGCTGGCAAACAGCAGCAACGGAATGATAACCCCAATAGCCACATGAAGGCCCCAGAAGACATGAGCGTAAGGCCCAAACAGCAGAAAGTCCACGTTAGGTGAATGAACTCCAGGGTTCCAGAAGGTTATTGAAAACTCTGCAAATTCAAAAACAGCATACACAATGAGGCCGATTGCCGTGGTTGTTCTCAAGATGCGCAACGCCGAATCCAGGCTGGCTGATTCTTCTGGGTGTCCGGTCTTTCTGGCGCCTGCGGATCTAACGAAGAGCAAGGAAGCCGCGCCTAACGTGATGGCGGAAACGAAAAACAGCATCGACAGTAGAGGACTTCTCCAGAATTCATTAGTTCGCACCGCTTCGAAAAAGACTCCGCTTTGACTGGGAAACGCTATAGAAAGGAACATTCCGAGCACCAGTAGAGGCTTCAACCATCCGCTTTTTTCCCGAAAACTGAGAAGCCAGCATAGCGCGGCTATCAGAATGAAAATGTTGTACATCCAGGCGTTAAATGCCATCATGCTGGTAAATGACGGATGCAGAAGTATGTTCAGCATCCGATCCATACGTCCCAGGTCAAGCCAAACCCCCAGAAATGCGGGAAAAAGTCCTGCCAGACTCAATACAATGGCGGTCCTTAAATCAGATGATTTTTCAAAACCCTTTACTCCAAAAAGGTATCCAAGAGTTCCCAGAATGAAAGCTCCTCCTGATATTCCAACACCGACAAAATAAACTCCTATCCAGAGACCCCAGGGAACGTATGATCCGTATCCGGCAAGATCATGACCATGGGTTAGTCTCATATAAACACCAGCCAGTCCAGCCAATACGAATGTTGCCCATATAGGCCACAGAAGTCTGAACCAGGCTGATGAGCCAGTCGCTGCTCGCTCCTCTGAATTGGCTCCTCTTTGACTAGGCATGAAACAGCCCCCTTTCCTAAACTATGTAGTAGCAATTGGGCTTGTTTTCCCAATGCGGCAAGAGTGTCTGAACATTATTTTTTGTTATGAGTTCAGTTACCAGGCTCTCCGGGTCTCTGGAGTCCCCAAAGTAGGTCGCTCGGCCTATGCATGTTGTGACGCACGCAGGCAGAAGCCCCTTTTCGAGACGATGAAGGCAAAAATGGCATTTTCTCGCATTTCCGACCGGCGATCCATGTTCCTTACGGTTCCAGGACTTGCCGTATTCATTGCCTGCTACACCTTCCCATGGGGCCGGACTGCCATAAATGGAGTGATCCTTGATTTCTTTTGAGCCGGAGGCCTCTCCAGTCGTGTATTCCTTGCCAAAATCACTAGTCCTGGCCGCATACGGACAGGCGTTAAGACAGTATCGGCATCCTATGCATTTGTCATAGTCGATTACAACCACTCCATCAGGACGTTTCCAGGTGGCTTTCACCGGACAGACCGGAACACAGGAGGGTTTTTCACACTGCATACACGGGCGAGGAAGAAAGTGCAGCGCTACGTTGGGATATTCGCCTACTTCCCTTTGAATAACAGGGCGATATACAACTCCAGGTGGAAGCTTGTTCTCCGCAATGCAGCCGATTGTGCAGGCCTGACATCCCACGCACTTGCGGGTATCTATGACCATTATCCATTTGCGCTCCTCAACAGGCTTTCCCATGGCCTTTTCCAGTTCGCGCTGCATTCGGATGTGATCGTCTTCATTGACCTGAGTCTTCAGATTTGTGAGAGAGGTAAGTTTACGAATGGTCTGCGTTCCTGTGGTGTCATTGGATGGAGCCGCTATCCTGTCCCTGATCACTACAATGCCAGCAGTAGCTGCTCCCGCCCCTACAAGTCCACCGGCCCTAATGAATTCCCTCCGGTCCATGATCTCAGTAATTTTTTTCATTACCGTCTCCTTGGGTTTCAACTGACTCTTCATTAAAGGTTATTTCTTCAATTCACCTACTTTGACCATCCAGAACCCGCTTAGACGCGCGCTCCGGATTGTCCATTCCCAACAGGCTGTTTATCCAGTAGATGAGCTCTTCCTCAATGGGCTGTTTTATCAATGCCGTAAAAATTCCGTTTTGAACTGATTGCTTCAAATGAGGGTTATAGCTACTTACCGATACCCCTATTACTTTGGACTGCCCGACCATACGGTTGAGGCATTTGAGATCCGAATGTCCCAGCTCGACGCTGTCCAGATCAACCAGGATCAGGAACGGCATTTTCTCAGGACGATGTCGGCTAAAGCCTTCAACGTCCGGATAGTGAATTGACGTCATGGCAAGCGACGAAATGATCAACTCCAATGCCTGTTTCATTTCACGTCCGGAACTGATTAGCGCGATATCTTCAGACATTTTCTAGCCCCTTATCACCTGAATTGTGGTGTTACAAATGCCGTGCCAATCGAATGCGCCCTTAAGAAGTCCGAAAATTGCTCCGGGTTTGGTATTTTTGTGGGATCAATGTATTCAAAATGCACACTATGTGCGCAAAACCCCAAAACACTAAAGAGAACAGTGGGTTTTGTGCGTCCAAAAATGATACAGTGTCTTGATGTGAGTGTATCGCAGAAACATATTCCGAAAGTAGGGTAGGCGGTTCAGTCTTCCTTTTACGCTCTGCATACGCGCTAAAAGGACCTGTCTTGATCAGTGTTACTCTGAAGGGTTTTTGTTCAGGCCATATTTGCGGAGTTTTGAGTAGAGTGTGCTCCTGCCGATTCCGAGTTCCTCAGCTGTTTTTTTCTTATTACCGGAATTTCTGGAGAGGGCAAGTTCCAAAAATCTGCGTTCATTGTCGTAGAGGTTGGGCATAATTCTGTGACTGGCAGATGTTTCAGCGCATTTGACGGATTCAGGCAAATCCTCCGGCGCCAGGATGTGTCCTTTGGATCGAACGACTGAGTGCTCAATCGTATTCTCTAGTTCACGGACATTTCCCGGCCAAGAATAGTCCATGATCATTTTCATTGTTTCCGGGGCCACTCCGGATATTTCTTTTCCCTGCTCGATGCAGAAGCGTTTGAGAAAGTGTCTGACCAGTAGCGGAATGTCATTTTTTCTTTCCCGAAGGGCCGGCAGATTGATTGGGATGACATTAATACGATAGAAGAGATCCTCCCTGAATCGGCCATTCTGAACCTCCAGCAACAGGTTCCTGTTGGTGGCGGCCAGAATTCTGACATTAACCGAAACAGGGCGGACCGCCCCAATTCTCTCAAATGTTTGTGTCTGAAGAACTCGAAGAAGTTTGATCTGCGCCTGAGGGGAAATCTCACCTATCTCATCGAGAAACACACTTCCCCCATCAGCCTGCTCGAATCTACCTGCCTTTTGTCTGATGGCCCCGGTAAAGGCGCCCTTCTCGTGACCGAATAACTCGCTCTCCAGAAGCGTCTCAGGGTAGGCCGAACAATTTATGACAATAAATGGTTTGTCTTTCCTGTCACTTCTTTCGTGAATTGCTTTGGCTACCAGTTCTTTGCCAGATCCACTCTCCCCCTGAATGAGAACAGTTGCGTCCGTTGGGGCTACATCCTCGATGAGTCTGTAAAGCAATTGCATTTTGGGGTCCTTGCCAATGATTCCACTAAAATCCGAACTCGTTTCCAATCTCTGCTGAAGGTTCATGAGTGTTTCTTCGTGAGCAACGGACCTTTTGATAACACCTCCGGCATGATCGAGAATGAGGTCTACCATACGCATTTCCTCAGAATCGCATTTGCAGGTGGGTGAGCAGGCGATGACAAGCATTCCATAGGCCTTACCTTCGGTCCTGATCGGTATGAAGGCATGCCTGGAAGCGCTTCTGAAGGCATCGGGAATCACAGGGGAAGGCCTGATGGATTTTTCATTAATCTGAGTGACGCTGAGAGTGTCAATTAAAGCAGAGAGTTCATCTATGGGTGTAGATTCACGGGTGATGCTGAAGCCTGTCTGGGTGATGGTAAAAGCGTAGTCTCTACTATCATTGAGGAACAGGATGGCCAACTGATCGTTGTGGACAATTTCCTTGAGCCGATAAATGAGCGTACGACCGAGATCCTCGAGACTTGGTGATGATCCGAGTTCCCGTACTATCTCACAGAAACTCCTGGTCTGGTTGTGCAACCTTTCGAGTTCCTTTTTTTGAAACTGCAGGAGTTCAGTATTTTCTTTCAATCGGGATGCCATGTTCTCAAATGACGAAGCCAGAATAGCGACTTCGTCCTGACCAGACACCTCAACTTTGACATCCCACGCGCCTTTCTTCAGTGACTCCGACGCCTTGGCCAGCTGTCCAAGTGGAAGGGTTATACGACGCACGAAGACGAGAGTTCCTGTCAGCGCACATATCAATATGGCGGCTGTGATGGAAATCATTTTCCAGCGAAGGGCGTTTACCTGTTGGTCTAGAGGTTTTTCAGAGAATCCGAGTCTCAAGACCCCCGCCTTGGCTCCAAAAATAGGCCAGGCGATGTCAATAAATTTTTCACCCGATTCGGAAGCGATCTTCTTCGCGTTTCCGCTCTCATCAGATGAAATTCCATTGGCCTCGATAAGATTCACAGGGAACCCATCGCTGAACGTGTGCGCTATGACATGTCCATCACGCAACACAAAAAGATAGGAAATCGAAGAATTGCTCTGCAGCTGATAGTCGAGGGATTTCTGGAGGGAAAGAAGGTCATGAGTGAGTATCCTGTCGGTCAGTTCCAGAGCAAGCGCATGGGCCATATTCTCCGCCTGGACCATTGCCGACTCCACCAAACTGTCGCTGTACTGATTGGAAACCAGGAACGAAAGCATCAGTCCACTGGTTATGACCAGTGCAGACACCGCCACAAGCAGCTTGGTCTTGAGACTGTGGAATGCCATCTTTGGTCCCTAGTTTTTTCGCTTGTCTGTTACTGCGTTTCGAATGGAGTCGTACCAGGAATCTTCAGCCTCGACAAACCTGTCAATCAACAGCCTGCTCAGGATCTCCTTTCCCTGCGTGTCGGAGTTCATGGTCAGAAACGCATTTCTTATACTGTCCGTGAGTTCCTTGTCCACTCCTTTGGAAACAACCACTGGCGGTATTCCATATTCCTCCGATTTGCCAATTATTCGAGTGAACGATGTTATTTCAGGACGGGTCTTGTTGAAATAATCCCAGATGAGACTATCCACGGCGGCTCCATTCACGAGCCCTCTGGAAACCGCAAGGATTGAATTGTCATGACTGTAGGTATAGATGATGGAACCGAAAAATGACTCCGGGGACTCACCCATTCTTGCCAGCATTGAAGTAGGGGATAACTTCCCCGTGTTCGAATCAGGATCCGTAAAAGCAAAAGTCAATCCACGCAGATCATCAAGGCTATTGGCCTGACTGTTCCTGTTTACGATCAGGTAGGAACGGTAAAAGTGCGATCCATTAACTTCAGGCGCCACGAGCAATTCCATGCTGTGCGTTTCTTTACCGATAATGTAAGGACCGGAACAGATGAAAGCTAACTCCACCTGTCCGTTTCCCAACATCTCATTGATCTCCTGGTATGTCTTGCGCTGAACTATTGCAAAACTTTTGTTGAGTTTCGAGCTCATGTAATCGATCAGATCCTGGTAGGCAGAAAAGGTTTCCTTTGGCGAAACCATAGCTCCAATGGCTATCCGAATGACTTTACCTGACGATTCCTGGGTGACAGGTTTTTCTACAGAGATCCTCTTTTTGAAATCGACCACGGTATGCTCATCCTGCCTGGAGTATGCAGAAATGATGGCAAAAATCGCTAAAAAGACAAAAATCGTCGCCAAGCAAAATATGTTCCTGTATTTCATGTGCCCCACTCATCCAGAAAACCGTGTCAATTGGTCTGATATACCTTTGGTTATGATAGTGTACATCACATCCAGTTTTTTACCAATATAATCGGATATAGTTAAAACCTTTTTTAGTGGAGATATGCATAGTAATTTCAGCAGGAAGTTTCCTGCAGGTTGTCAAAATCTGTCAGGCGCCGACTGCTTGGGTGATCGAGATAAAAAAGGGGCCCGGAAAATAATATACAAGAGGTTGACTCATGATCTAAACTGCTGTTTGGTGTGTCGTCTAGAGTCTGGTTTCAATTACATTCGTCCTGGTAAAAAGGATGGTTTCATGAAATTAGTTCACCCGAGATGTTACGGGAACCTGAGAGACGCACTATCAGTTTTAAAACCGGGGCTCAATTAAATGGAGGTCAAAACATGTCCATCCTGGATTCGATTATTGAACCTTATTTAACCAAGTCAGAGTCGGGAGAGACCATCTTCTATCCATGGGGTGTGTGGGGGAAAGGATACGAGGTTTCATCTGAATCCCAGATCAAGAAGATAAGGTCCACGTTAAAGGCTTTTTCTGTTTGTCTGTTTTTTCTGGTTTTAGTGGCTTTTCAGTCGGTATCGGGTCTTTACGTTGAGTTTTTGGCTGTCACAGGTTTTGTTACATACTGGGCTTGGGCAAACAGTGTCACGCGGGGTTTGCCGGTCTTTTCCGAGAGAATATCCTTTAGGGAGAGAATTCAAAACAGCATCATGCAGGACAACCAGTTCAAGCTGTTGATCATTACTTCAATTCTGCTATTCCTTTCCGTCATGAGCGCATTAATGTTTTACATGGAGCCGGTTGACCGTTTCATTGCTTCATTCTTTTTCCTGTTATTCGCTTCACTCACAGTCTTATGTGTCTACATTCTCATCATGAAACACAAGACAAAGGGTCGGTAAAAAATCATAGTATCTTCGAAGTTGTACTTTAGCTCAAAATTTCGCGTTCCTGTGTTTGAAGGGCCGGGTTTGTGGAGTCTTGGCTAGCGCGAATTGAATCTGCGAAAAAAATTGGGCAAGGTGTATGATTTACGAAAAATTCTTTGCATCTACAGATATTTATCAGCTATAGTCTATTACTGGACCAAATAGTTGTGCAGGCGCTGACATTTTCGGGATTAGTGGTTCAATTCTGTTTGCTATGAGTGTGAAGAGTTGAGGTCTGTCAAGGTGTCTGTCTCTTTAGAATACACAGTTCCGGGCTATCATCGATCATCTTCTGCAATTCAGCCCAGAATGGCGTCACATGCGAAGTAACAGGAACCAGTCATTGTTATGTGCCGCTATAGTTTCAGTAGGCCTGCTCTCTTTTTGTACTTACCATTTCATGCTGTGCCATTTTTTTACAGGCACCGACACCCTGACTCTTATTGAGACAAGTCAAATCCGCTCATTCTCAGATTTTGTGGGGTTTTTCACGCAACCTCTGATGGCTCATTCAGAATTTGTGGAAATAGGGAAATTTTTCAGACCCGTAGCTACCCTGACGTATTCACTGGACTACTGGATCTGGGAGCTTGACCCATTCGGATTTCATTTGACCAACCTGCTACTCAACCTGTTAGCCGCATGTCTGCTGGTTCTTCTGATGTATGAGCTCTCACGGGGTAACCTGCTATTCAGTTGGCTCACCGGGCTTATTTTTGCCGTACACCCGATTCTTGTTGAAAGTGTCCCTGCGATTGATCGTAGGCACGATGTTCTGCTGGCTGTTTTTTTCCTGTTATCATTTTATTTTTTTCTTAAAAGCATGTGTGACGACGTTGCCAGCAGGCCTATGCGACTCTTGTCCGTATTTTTTTACTGCCTTGCTCTGGGCGCAAAGGAAACCGCCGTTATCCTGCCGTTGTTAGTTCAGTGGCATGCTTACCGCAGTTCATCTGCAGTCAACAGGTCTGAACGATTTATTTCGGCGACAAGACAGGTCTGTGGATACTGGATAGCGACAATTCTGTATCTGCTCTGGCGCACAACGGTTCTCGGAGGCCTGGGGGGCTACTCCAGAAGCGATCCTTTAACCATTCACGAAATAGCCAGTTATGTCATTAATATAGTCCACAACTACATAATAGACCTTTTATATCCGGCTGATCCGATCGGGGCTCTCACAGGCTCTTTAGCACACTGGTGGCCATTTATAGTTCTGGTTATCTTTGGCCTGTACATACTTGCTTTTTTTCGCACGGAACCGGTTCTTCACGATCGGCCCTACAGACGCGAGTCCGTAAATCTTCTCTCCTGTCTTGGCTTCTGGTTACTTCTTCCATTGTTGCTTTTTGTTTGCACCCTGACTTTTGCGCACAGGAACATGTACAACCCTGCAATGCCGTTCAGCGCTCTGTTAGCGTACCCAGTGGCGGAAACGCTCAGAAGGGTTGTTTCTGTTGGTATTGGTAACATCTCAATCTCCAGGCCCTTTTACCGGAGCGACCTTTTCCCCAAAAGGATGTTACTGGGTGTAGGGATTTCCATGATGTCCTACCTTTTCGTTTTTTCTCCATTAGTAAGAAACTATGAACAGTGGGGTGTCAGCGCACGGATTGGGCGCATTGTTCTCACCCATCTGGCTTCCGGAGCACGGGATTTTCCAGACGGCTGCAGGGTCAACCTTTACAATCTACCCGATGGTCTCAAATCCTATGAATCCATTAATGTCAAGGCCAAGGAAGTAACCTATCTCTCATCTTACAGCATCAAATCTTGGTTAAGATTGTGTGGCTTCAAGAAATCCGTGGATGTGATAATACACAGCAGATCCCGACCATTTGATTTTTCGGGCGAATTGAGCATAACGATGAAGCGACTGGGCGGTAAAAGCCTCTTCGCAATAGTCAAGACCGACAGATTGGCCCACAGGTCCGGAACGTCAAACTTGTTCCCGTGATTTTGCAGGGGGAAACATCGACTCAGGTTACCATGGCTGGTTTCGGTTATCTGTTGGTGGAGGAAAGCGCTAATTGTCGGGAAACATGAAGGTTCGCTGCCTTATATTACTGGCTATAATAGCCAATATCATCAACCTGTTCCCGGTCATTCAGAGCCCTTACCTCGGTGACGACTCATGGCGCGAGTCGCTTTTACGCGGAATAATCGATTTGACGGGCGCTGACCTGCTTCAGGTTTGTGGGGGCGCCATCAAGGATTATATTCGTGATGGAAGATGGTACCCTCTCGTCGTTTATTATCATGCCATTTTTTATTACCTTGACAGATTTTCTTACAAAATCGGGGTCATAGTTCTTGTCATCGTAAATCTTTTGCTGATGGGGCATTTGGCGCGACGGCTTACATTACGCAGAAGCGCGCCTGTAGTCATCCTGGTCATGGCGCCCGTTTTTTTTCAGCTTCGTTTTTATCACGATCCGATTCTGTCCTATTATTACCTGATGCAACTCGGCCTGATGTTCACCCAATTGTCAGTCATTTTTTTCATGGAGTCATTCCGGAAATCCAGGATATTCTACACGGTTTTAGCCGTATTGGGATATTTGCTGACTTTAATGATTTATGAAGCCTTTTATCCCTTCTGTCTTATCTATGCAGTTGTAGCTTACAACCATGTTGAGAGGGGTCCGGGACAGATCTCTAAAATAGCAGAATACTCCTTGCCCTTTTTTGGGATTGCCCTGATGAATCTAGGCATATCTGTAGCTGTAAGAATTTATTTTCATACGACTTACGAAGGCGTGACATTAAGTCCTGACTTTTGGGCCTGGTTAGAAGCTTTTGCCAAGCAGGTGTTTTCGGCCATTCCGTTAACCTACTACTTTTTTTCCGGGAATGTTTTTGGTGGAACAGAATATTTTCAGGAAAACCTGCTTATCCAGGCTGCAATTCTGGTGTGTATCTGGTCGGTGGTTTGGATTGTTTCATGGGACTACCCTGGTGATGAAGATGGGGCTTCCTCAGACAACAAAGCTGCTTTACTCATCGGCATCGGATTTTTTGTTTTACCTGGAATTGTTGTTTCTCTGGCTGCAAAATACCAGCGTGAGCTCAAATGGGGACTGGGTTATCTCCCAACGTACATTTCGGCATTCGGATTGATGCTTTTGTTCATGATACTGATTTACTCGCTAAAAAAGCGATCAAAGCGAATGAGCGCAATCTTCCGCCGATTTACAATAATCGCAACTGCTTCGGCTGGAGCCTTGCTTGTAGGTGTTAATTTTGTGAATAACAGTATGGTAATCCACAATTATAATGTTGCGGAACACTACAACCGTAATCTTATGGAGAAGAGTTTGTCCAAGGGGTTCCTGGATAATGTTCCTGAAGGATCCTACCTCGTTTTTGGTGTTCCGGCGTATAGCTGGGATAGCGCTCCATTTTACAGGATGCATTCGAACAGGACTTTCCAGATAGTTAAACCCACGGGCTTTGAAATGGATTGGCAACTCGGATCGATGTCCTATGAGAAAGCGTTTCCTGACTACACCACAGAAAATGCAAACGGTGAAGCATACTGTCATTTCCAAACGCCAATTACTCCGACCGGTATTTTTGACGGATATTCAGCGGTCTTCAAGGGGGCCCAGGGAGTGTCGCTCCATCGCAGGGTCAAGCCTAATGTAAACGGCCAGACTCAGCAGGTATTTTTTTTAAAATACGAGGCAAACAGCGAAGAATTTGGTTATGCTGTACTCGGTCGTCTGAAAAGCCTTGAAGCCGACAGGATGGCGGGTCCCAAGCCCGAGGCGGACCATGTACTGATTTACGTTATTGCCCCTTATAAAAAGCATCCTCCCGCAATCATTCTATCGGGCCGCAGAATTGATAGAGCAGATAAATCCAGGTCAGGTGAATTTTCAGTTGAGGAAAAAGATCTGCATCTGATATCCTCCGACCGTGACTCCAGGCTTTTTGAAATACCGTTAGACTCTTTGAACGGATCGATTGATCCGGCGTCTGTAGTTGTCAGGCCTGTTTCTGTCAAAGATTGACAGGGCAAGAACGAAGAGTGTTGCAGAAATTATCGTCCGCTACCGCTGTGGCGTTTTTGCTACAATCTCCAGTCTCATCGGACTCCACTCTGAACGCCCCTGGATTTCAGAAATTCTATCCGCTACAAGCCTTTTTTAAGGTATTCGTGGAATAATGGGGGTCTGGTCAAATGGAAATCATTCCAGGATGGCGCTCTGTGGCTTTATGATGCTTATGTTGAGGACAGTTTTGGACAAACAAAAAAAAGCGCCCTGAATCAGGGATGGATTTTAAATGGATTTATTACTGACGCTTTTGCCGATTTTTATCGTAGTTGTAATGCTGGTTGTGTTCAGGCAGCCTGCTGACATAAGCGGGGCTGTAGGTTGGTTTTGTGTAGCTCTGGTAGCAATGTTAGTTTTCGATACATCCTTGGAAGTGATCATGCGCTCTACCGCAGCCGGATTCATAAGATCGTTTCCGGTGTCTCTGATGGTGGCTACTTCACTTCTACAGATGGCTTATCTGGAAAAAACCGGGGCCTTAAGACGAATTGTCATTTTTATCAAGACAATAGCCAGGAACAATCGACCAGTCCAGATCATGATGATCAACATAGGATTTGGATCGCTAATGGTCGCAGTTGGGGCGACACCCGTTTCAATTCTGCCCCCAATTCTCATAGGGATGGGCTATTCCACTTACGTTGCGATCGCCCTGCCCGCCATAGGTTACGATTCCCTTTGCACCTACGCTCTTCTTGGGGGCCCCATAGTTGTTTTCGTGGATGTGGCCAACAGTTTTCTAAAACCGCAGGGTATGGAAATCACGCTACGTCAGGCCGGCATGATTTTTTTCGCTTTTCTTCCTCTGGTGTCAAGTCTGATCGGCCTATGCATGCTGTGGATAGTTGGCAAATATCAGGCCGTGAGAGAAGGTTGGCCGCACTGCCTGATTGTAGGGGTTGTGATCGGCATAGTTTCATATTTTACCAACCAGCATGATAATCTCGTCGTGCTGACAGGCGTGGCATGCGGTATTGCGGTAATACTGGTGATGTTGCTGGTTCTGGCTCTTAGTGGGGAGAAGCTGATTGACAGGAGTGTTCTGACCACTGAAGACGTCTTGCATGAAAGAGGTTACTCACTCTTGAAGGCTCTTTCGCCATGGCTAATTCTGGTTACTCTGATTCTGACACTGAACATTCCGGAATCTGTCTTCAATTATCTTTACAAGACGCTTTCCATGCCTGTTAAGGGGTTAACAGCCAACGGAGCCCCTCTGGATACGCGGTTGCTCTGGCAAGCGTATACCTGTGTGCTCGCCAGCACTATCATTTCAATTCCCTTTATGAAACCTACAAGTGGACAGATTGTGGACTCGTTGAGGCAATGGCTCAAACGAGCCCCGAGACCTGTCTTTGCAGCCGCTATTTTCTTCGCTGTGGGGGAAATAATGAACATGTCCGGATTCGACATGTTGACTCAGACTTTTGCTGTGCCCAGCATGGTAAAGGTCCTGGCGGACAGATCTTCGGATCTTTTCCAGGGGACGTATCCGCTGGTCGTAGCCTTCATCGGTCTGTTCGGAGGTTTCATAACCGGAAGCGAGGCTTCCACCATTGCAATGTTTGCCAAGTATTCAATGGCGACAGCGCAGAACCTCGGAATGTCGCTAACAGGACTGATAGTTGTGGCGGCCGGTCTTGCGTTCGGTGGTGGGCTCGCCAGCGTAATATCCCCCGCTAAACTCCAGAACGCAGCAGCAGCAATTGATTCGATTGGACAGGAAACCAGGGTGATAAGGGTAGCTTTTGTATTTTCGCTTCTGATGACGGCTGTCACATCAATATATATCGTCGTGTTACTTCAATTGATTGGAAATTAGAGCCAATTGGGAATCTGTGTCAGGTAAGTCACCAGACTCTCTGGCGTAGTGACAGTGATTGATTTTTTCATTCCCCTGAAAAAGTCTGGCTATTTTTCATGACGTGTGCTGTCATGAGTTTATTGACGTGTGTAGTGTTTGAGCAAATAATATGTGATCACGAAATGTGCTGTTTCTGGACATGCTAAAACTGGCTCCTCATGTAAGAATTGTTGTAGTAAGCGGCTTCAATCCCTGAGATGAACCAGTCAGGGATGCGTTCTCCTGAATTGGAGACTTTATTCAGAAACCATATGGCGAACTAAAACTTCTGGGGATAGTCAGAGGCGGGCAGGAGGTTTGTTAATGTTTGAACGTTGCCAATCGTGTCAAGATCTTGCTTTTGAAATTGAATCCCTGAAACAGACCATCGCCGAACAGCAAAAGACCATTCATGACTTAGGTCGGAGAAACGAATTGTTGTTTGAAGACGGTCCTCTTAGCTACCAGTCCCTCGACAAAGATGGCCGTTTCGTAGATGTCAATCGGAAGTGGCTACAGACCACAGGTTATACAAGAGGTGAGGTAATTGGCAAACGATTCGATGAGTTTCTGACACCAAATTATGCAGAGACTTTCCGGGCTAATTTCCCGAAATTAAAGTCTGCAGGGAAGGTGAGTGGGGTTGAGTTCGAATTGATGAACAAGGACGGCTCCAGAACCATGATGAACCTCATGGGCATCGCAAGCTATGATCACGACAACCTGTTCAGTCGGACACATTGCCTGTTGCAGGACATGACCAGGGAGCTTGCGTCTTTGAATAAGTTTAACAGCTTATTTTACCAGAACCCATGCCCCATGTCCGTGGCCTCACTTCCCGAAAGAATATTCGTGGATGCTAACCAAGCCTTTCTCACAACTCTGGGATACTCCAGAGATGAAGTTATAGGCAAGACTGCAGAGAAACTCGGATTATTAGCTGATGAGGCGTCCGTCGCTGAAGTGTCGAATCAATTGCTGACCACAGGATCCTTCAAGAACATGGAACTGCGTTTCCGATCCAAGAGTGGAAAGTTGATGTTCGGACTTGTTTCGGGTGAATCGATCAACATCGAAGGGAAACAGCATCTGCTCTGTGCGATGCTGGGAATCACAGAATTGAAACGCCTTGAAACGGAGCTGAGAAAAAGTGAGGAAAAATTCCGTCTGATAGCCGAGACCAGTCCCAACTGGATATGGTCGATTGATCCAGGCGCTTTCTACACCTACTCTAACCAGTCGGTAAGCGATGTTATGGGGTATCTTCCTGAAGAGGTAGTGGGAGTCAACGCTATTGATCTGATTCATCCTGATGATCGTTCAAGAATCTGGAGTCTGTTTCTGGACTGCGCTCAAAATAGACGAAGCTGGAAAAATGTCGAATTCAGATGTCTTCACAAGAATAAATCCATAGTTGTGATTGAATCATCCGGAGCCCCTATCATCGCTGAAGATGGGACTCTCGAAGGTTTCAGGGGAATAGATAGCGACGTTACCGAACGAAATCGAGTACAGGAAACAGCCAGAAAAAATGCCGACATTCTGAGGCTGATTGTAGAGAAAATAGGTATTCCGATAGGTCTTTCCAAGGGAGTGCTGCAGGAGGCCGATTATCTTAATCCAAAATGGATGGAATTATTCGGTCTCACACTAGATGACATGCCCAGTATAGAGAACTGGTGGCCTCTGGCTTATCCGGATGAGAATTACCGCAACGAGGTCGCAACCGAATGGAACAGCAGAGTAGAACAGGCAATACGCAACAAATCGGAAATTGAGCCTATGGTGACCACTGTTCACTGTGGAGATGGTTCGGAAAGGATTATTGAATGGCACGTCATCTCCTCCGGAGAATGGAATGTCGTTCATGGGGTTGACTTAACTGAACACAAGCGATTGGAAAAAGAACTCAGGCTGAGTGAATCAAAATTTCGAGAACTCACCGAAACAGCCCCCGACTGGATATGGGAAATGGATCTGGATGGAAAAGTCCTCTATTCTAATCCGGCGGTAGAACAGCTCACCGGTTATACTGCAGAGGAACTTGTGGGTAGAATGGCCCCTGATTTCATTCATCGGGATAACCTGCACCTGCTGAAAAATCTAATCCACAACTGCATAGTAAAACGCTCCGGATGGCACAATGAGGAGGGATACTGGCTTCACAAGGACGGATCCGTAAGGGTTTTCGAGGCCGGCGGCATTCCCCTCATGGGCGAAAACAACAAGGTGATTGGATTTCGGGGAATTGCGCGGGATATTTCTGAACGTAAGAAACTTGAAACAGAGAGGCTTCGGGTTCATGAACAGTTGATGCGCACTCAGAAACTGGAGAGCCTGGCCGTCATGGCAGGTGGAATAGCTCATGATTTTAATAACATCCTGATGGGGGTCATGGGGAATCTCGAATTGATAATCGACAGGAAGAACGGCGATCCAACAATTTCGCAATACCTAAGGAACGCCATGCTTGGAGCCGAACGGGCTGCTGAACTTTCCAGCAAGATGCTTGTTTATTCCGGTTGTCAGGTTTATCTTCCGAAAAACTTTAGTGTGGGAAAGATGTTAGTTGAAATGAAGGCTGAACTCCAGGAGCTGGTTTCTGAGGCCACTGACTTAGTGTTCGATGTATCGGATGACCTCCCAATGATAAAGGGAGAGCCGAATCAAATGCGCCGACTGATTACAAATCTGGCGCTCAACGCGTCTGAGGCTCTTGGAGAGATGCCAGGAACTGTAAAAGTATCCGTAAGATCAATTGAATGTGACGACAATCTGTTGAACCGGAGCTTCCTCGATGAAAAACCACCTCCGGGATCTTTCGTTCGCATAACGGTCTCAGACACCGGATGCGGCATTGAGTCGGAAAATATTCACAAACTCTTCGACCCTTTTTTCACAACCAAATTTTGGGGCCGAGGACTTGGAATGTCAGAAGTTCTGGGGGTAGTGAAAAGTCATGAAGGCGCCATCCTCGTGGATAGCGTCGTGGGACGGGGATCAACTATTCAGGCGCTATTTCCTGTCTCCAAAGAACAGAAAAAGGCTTCTGAGGTAACCGCCAGCACTGACATTCGGGCTGAAGACTTGATCGACACTGCTCTAAAAAAGAAAACGATTCTTGTGGTTGACGATGAAGACCTGGTGCGTTCAATGCTCTCAGAGCGTCTAAACATCCTCGGCTATCACTCAATTCAGGCAGTCGATGGAGAGCATGGAATTGAGCTGTTTAAATCTCATGGTAAGTCCATAGACCTGGTACTTCTTGATTTCATGATGCCTGGAATGAACGGGGTAGAGGTATTCGAGGAATTGTTGAATATTGACCCCACGGTTAAAGTAATCTTGAGCACGGGTTACGCCACAGAAGAGGTTTTGGCAATGTTTTCAGGCCGCAACCCGGATGCCGTAATCCATAAGCCATACAAGCTTCAAAATCTGAAAAATGAATTAGACAGGATTTTGGAACAACGAACCTGAAAAGAGAGAGATCTGCTGCTAATGGTGTCGTCCCGAGAGTCCGAAGGAACTCCCGGATTTTGACCAGAGTTCATTCTGTGATACTTACTGTCCGGGGCATTTTGTATACTACTCACGAGTTGAGAGGCATCCAACCATATGCAAGACAGTCATAATGCAATAGTCACGCCTATTGATCCACCCATTTGCGCCCAAACTTGTGGATCACTGAGCGGGCTTACGTTCGTGGTCAAAGACCTGTTTGACGTAACAGGGCTTCCCACATACGCCGGTAATCCTGAATACGCTGTTTACCGTGGAATACCCGGTAGAAATGCGTCTGCAGTAGACGTGCTCCTGGAATCTGGGGCCTCTCTGATCGCCAAGACTCACCTGCACGAGCTGGCCTATGGCATTACAGGAATAAATCCGCATTTTGGAACACCTGTAAATCCTCTTGATCCGGATCGTATTCCTGGAGGCTCAAGCTCAGGTTCGGCGGTTGCAGTTGCCGCTGGAATCGCGCCGTTTGCGCTCGGTAGTGACACTGCGGGAAGTATTCGCGTTCCGGCCGGTTTTTGCGGAATATGCTCCTTGAGACCCACATTTGACCGCATTTCGCTAGACGGCTGTGTTCCTCTGTCTCCTTCCATGGACACAGTCGGTGTTTTCGCCTGTCACCTGGACATGCTTCGGAAGGTGGCGACTGTAATGCTTAAAGAGGATTCAGTGGATTGTGGCCGGTTAAAGTTCAAAAGAGCGCTCATACCTGACGAGATCTCGGGATGGGATGAGAGGTTGATCAGGATCTTTGAGGATGTTCTGGGGGCGACTGAAGCATTGGGAGCCAGACAGGAAAAGTTTGATCACGGATTATTGTATCAGTCGCTTGAAGCCCAGCGAGTGGTCCAGTTTGCAGAAATTCTCGGAGTTCATGAACATTGGCTCAAAAGCGCATCGCCGAAGCTTGGAGAAGATGTGAAGTTGCACATCGACACGGCAGCAAACCTGTCAGTCCCCGAAGTCGGAAGAGCCGTTTCGAGAAAAGCACAGTTTGCGGCAAGGTTCATCCGCTTGCTCGGGCATGACGGTATATTCATACTGCCTGTCGCCGCAGGTCCTGCCCCGCTACTCTCGGAACTTTCCGATCTGGAGAGTTCCATCAAATTTCGGATGCAAACCCTCGCTCTAAACACCGTGGCCAGTGTCGCCGGACTGCCGGCAGTAACAATCCCTGTTCGTACTCCAGACGGTCTGAGTGTGGGGATTCAGATCGTTGGGAAACCCTATTCGGATATAGGTCTGATTTCGTTGGCGACTGAGCTGACTTCCAGGATAGGGGCATCGTGAAATCGCAAGAAACGGGTCAATGCATTTGACGTAAGCAGTTCATTCTGGACATTCCCAGCATTCAACGTTATCCCAATACCTTGCGGATGCCTCGGTGTAAGCTAAGGACAACG
>CAZIVV010000234.1:0-9341 GCA_964542775.1 uncultured Desulfomonile sp. | reverse complement strand
GGGCCGTTTCCGATTTCCGGGGGTCAATTACAACCAACAACTTGTCCGGGTCTTCCGAAATCTCCTTCAGGTGTCTCCTGGCCTGAGGCATCTGGTGGCTCATCCAACCGTTCCAGCCAATCGCTAAAAGCATGTCGGTCTTGGAATGATCAGGAACCAGCCAAAAATACTGCCTGCCCAATGTGCGACCGTTGACCCAGAAATAGCCTGTCAATTCCTGCGCAAGTGGACTATAATGAAACTGTGAGCCCAGCGCCCGCAACAGCCTGACGCCAAATGCCGCTTCAAAATGACATCCCTGACCTCCGCCGCCCATGTAAGCAAGAGACCTCGGACCGTGAGCTTTTACCGTATCCTGGAGCTTTTCAGCAATCTCTCCCAAGGCCTGCTCCCAGGTTATCTCCTTGAATTCGCTCCCTATCCTTTTCAGAGGCCATTTTAGACGGTCAGCATGGTGTTGGTAATGGGCTATTTTCAAACCTTTCCTACAGCTATAACCCTCGCTACGGGGATTGCTTTTGTCAGGCCGAACCTTGACTATGCGGTTATTCTCCACCATTACCTCAAGGCCACAGTTCTGCGCACAGCAGATACAGCTTGTTTTCTTCCACGATGACATGTCACGTTCCCCTTCCGTTTTTTTCGAAGTTCAAACATTAGTTTGTATGCTAAATGTCAGAACAAAAAATTTTCACTCCCGAAGATCTTTCAAAAGACGTTTCAGAAGAACTTTTTCCTCTAACGATAATTTCTGCAGTATTTCCTCATTGGTTTTGTACCGCTCTTCATTGATTGAAGGCATCAATGATCTGGCACGGTCCGTCAGGTAAATCTTGAGGAACCTCTTGTCGTCCTGGTCGGCTTCCTTGATTACCCAGTCACCATCTACCATGCGGTCCAGCAGACCAGAAAGGGTGGCAGGGTCAATTGCCACCTTTTTACCCAAATCACTGGACGACACACCGTCTTCTTCATTCAGGGCCGCAAGAACCAGTTGCTGTACCGGCGTAAGCCCATACGGAGCCAACCTGCGCTTTGATATGGCATGGGCCCGCTGATATGCTTTTGCAAGCAAATAAACCACACATTCGTCGTAGGGCGCCATCCATGTCATTTCGTGTACTAAATATAATAACAACCAGCTACTGTCAAGCCCTAAAACAGCAAGTACATAAACAGCTACACATCATACGAGTTTCTTGATCCGGAATTCAAGTTCGTAGACCCCCTGAGCAAACTGGAATGGCCTTGGGAACAGACGTATGGAGTCGTGAAGACAGGGCTCATTTTGAAGGGGCTTCAGGTTAATTTCGAAGGGGCTTCGACTCTACTGACGTACTCAGGCCTGAAGGCTCAGTACAGCGACTGGACCGACGAGACCCTGCCTGATCAGAAGACTATTTTTAGTGACGCCGAGGCTCGTCCCAGAGGCTGGACCTTCGACGCAAGTTTCGGTTTTGATCTGCCTTTCAGCGATCGTATCCGATGGATAGTGGGCTATAGGGCTCAACAATTCATGTTCACATACACGGACATGTACCAGAGCGAGCTTTACCGCCCCTCAAGTCGCCGTAGTCGCTCCCTGCATAGGTTCAGTTCGTTTCCGGTCTGTTGCATGGCCTCTATTCGCCTTACCTCGGGGGTGACGTCCGTGAGTATCACGCAAATGCCCTGCCCGTCAGTTGATATATAAATGTTGGCCGTAGAATCGGAAGTGAAAAACACATGTTCGATGAATATGCTCTGACAGTCGGAAAACATTGATTCCTCCACAAACTGCAGGGCATCGTCAACCAAATCACCGTTTTTCAGGTTTTCCAGGCCATAAAACGCGAGGTCGCCTCCTGACGAGATGAGGCGTTTGTCTTTACCGACAAAGCAGTAGGCCAGATGGCGCTTGTCGATAAAGTGGCCCAGCAGGCATTTAACAACAGTTGCGGGAATGTTGACTGTCAATTTTCCAGGGTCTTCAAAGCAAGCGCTCTGAACGCCTCTTCAACTCCCTCGCCGGTTTTTGCGCTTGTTTTGATGATGGACCAGCCTGAGTCTGTCAGGACTGATAGTGTTGATTCCTCTATTTCCCATGAGTCCTGTAAATCAGCTTTGTTCAGAAGTAGCATGAAAGGCAGTTTCCCCAGGGATTCTTCTACCTTGTCTTTAAGTTCCCGGGCCTTATCCAGTGTCCATCCCCTCGTGCCGTCCGCGACCAGAAAATATCCCGAACTGCCGCGTAAATATGAAACCTGGAGGCTCTGAAATTCGTCTTCGCCCTGAAGGTCCCACAGCATAAGGTCTATGGAGTCATTGCCAATACTCAACGTTTTCTTGTCTATCTTCACACCGACAGTTGTGAGGTATTTCTCAGAAAAAATGCTTTTGACAAATCGTTGGACCAGACTGGTCTTTCCTACTGCAAAAGCGCCGACCATACAAATCTTCTTTTTGATCATGGACGAACCATTTATTGATTGTTAAAATTTCCAGACCCGGCTGTCAGATGTTGAAAAACCAACCGGAATTAGCATTTTCCGATTGGTTCTCATATTTGCCGCTTTTTTAACTGCCCTCCTAGAATGGAGGCGTCCGTAGAATGCTCTGCTCTCTTCCGGGTCCAATCGAGACTAGGGTGACAGGAACCCCCGACAGGTGTTCTACCGTCTCAACAAAATCTCTGGCAGATTTGGGCAAGTCGTCAAAAGAGCGGCATTCATTTAATGGTTCCGTCCAGCCTTTTACTTCCCTGTAGACGGGCACAACTCTTCCCAAGTCTTCAATGTTTGACGGAATTTTGTCCGTCACCTTGCCGTCGAGTTCATAGGCTGTGGCGATTTTGATAGGGGAAACACCGGTCAGTACGTCCATTTTCGTCAGCGCTATGCCTGTCAGGCCGTTCAGACGGATGGAATGGTTTACGACCACCATGTCGAGCCATCCACATCGTCTGGGTCTTCCTGTTGTAGCTCCGTACTCTCCACCTTTTTGCCGCAGTTCCTCACCGAGTTCATTATTGAGTTCGGTGGGGAAACCGCCCTCTCCTACACGAGTTGTGTAGGCTTTTGCAACTCCCCACACTTTTTCTATGGCTCCAGGGCCTACTCCTGACCCGCTGCAAGCGTTACCCGCCACGACATTGGAAGATGTGACAAATGGATAAGTGCCGTGGTCTATATCGAGAAGGGTTCCCTGAGCGCCTTCGAACAGAACATTACTTCCCGATGAAATCCTTGAGTAAATGATCGATGTCGTTTCCGTTATGTGAGGGGCAAGCTGAGCCCCGTAATCCAGGTATTGTTCCACAACCTGGTCCAGATCAAGAGGAGCTTTTTTAAATCGCTTCTCGATAAGAAAATTCTTTTCTTCCAGCGCGGCCGCAACCCTTTTTCTAAGCCAATCCGGTCGTAACAGGTCACCAGCGCGAATCCCCATGCGGGAAGCCTTGTCTTCGTAGGCCGGACCAATTCCCCTACCGGTAGTGCCTATTTTCGATGAGCCCAAAAATTCTTCACGGCCAAGGTCTATCAGTTTGTGATAAGGCATTATCACTTGAGCTTTTTCTGAAATTAAAAGTTGGGAATCTTTTGAAAAATGGCCACGGCTACGTAGTTCCTGCTTTTCTTCCAGCACGACTGCAGGATCCATCACCACACCATTGGCAATGATGTTGACTATGTCCGGATACAGTATGCCTGAAGGAATCAAGTGAACTATTATTTGCTCTCCGGCAACCTTGAGAGTGTGCCCGGCGTTTGCGCCGCCCTGAAATCGAATCACCACATCCGCCCTGCTAGTGAGCAAATCAACTATCTTGCCTTTTCCTTCATCTCCCCATTGAGTTCCTAAAATTACCAGAGTGCTCAATTTGAAACACCTTTCTCCATCTTTTTTACCATCGCTGCGCCCAACACGACACCATCATAAAAATTTATCATGGTTTGATATTGAGGTCAGGCGTCCAGAATCAGTTGTGTGACCCCAAGGATTCCCTGAATCGATCTGATTGCGTCCAGGGTTTTCTCGTCGGCCGGAGAATCCAGATTCAGTATCGAGATTGCCGTGCCACCCGCCATGTCACGTGACAGGTTCATTTGAGCAATGTTGGCGCCGCTTTTGGCCAGCGCTCCGGACACACCGGCTATCATTCCCGGTATGTCGCGATTTTTTATCATTAACATCGGGCCACTCGGAACCGCCTCTGTGACATAACTGTCAATGCCTATTATTCTCGGCTCATTGCCGATTCTATGAATGAGAGCGCCCTCAACGCTAATTTTACCACCACTGACGGATGTGAGCGTCATCCTGACCGACGCCCCGAACTGCTTCTCACCCTTCTGAGTGGTTTGAAGCACCCTTATGCCCCTTTCTCTCGCCGCAACTGGAGCGTTCACATAGTTAATGTGAGAACCCTCAACTATGCTCAACAGTCCCCATAATCCGGCGTTGGCTATCGGCTCCACATCGACATCAGAAATTTCACCGCAGAGCTGAACCTCAAACCTGGAAATACTATCCGAGGCCAAACCTCCCAGGAACTGTCCCAAGCGTCTGGAAAGATCCATGTACGGACCGATTATTACTCTTTGTCCCGGGTCTATGTTCGGCACATTGATGGCGCTCGAGAGAAGATCCTTTTCAAAGAAATCAATCATGTTACGGGCAGCTGATATTGAGAAATTCTCTTCGGCTTCCTCTGTCTGAGCGCTTAAATCGGGCGTGATCACCGTGCGAGGATGTTTCAGCAGCGGCTGAATTACGTCAAGTCTTCGCTTGGACACATCAATAGCGGCGCAACTCAATAGCCCCGAGTCCAGCGCACCGGTCAGGGCCGCAACATCCACGATGCCCAGGTCCGATGTAATGACCAGAATGGCCCCTTTTTTCATCAGGCCCAAGGTCCTGGAGTTGAAAAAACCCTTGGATCCCTCAGTGAGAGGAATATGAGCAGTAATTATGTCGGAACCGGCTAACATCTCCTCTATCGCAACAAGCCTTACTCCGGCCTGCTGCGCAGATTCCCTGCTGATCACCGCGTCATATCCCACCACATTCATCTTCAGGCCATGATAGGCTTTCCTGGCCACCATAATCCCTACTTGTCCCAGTCCCAGTATTCCAAGCGTCTTGCCGGCAAGCTCAGCGCCCTGGAATTTCTTCTTTTCCCACTTCCCGGCTTTCATGGAGGCGTCCGCAAATGGAATGTGCCTGCTGGCAGCCATTATAAGGGCTATGGTGTGTTCGGCTGCGGAAACAGCGTTGACCCCAATTGAGGCCAACACTGCGATTCCTTTCACGGTCGCCGCCGCTACGTCTATGTTGTCAACCCCGGCGCCCGCCTTGCCAAGAGCTTTGAGTCCGGGCGAGTTCTCCAGAACCGACTTTGAAACAATTGTCCGCGATCCGACTATCAGTCCGTCGTAACGCTGGATGAGGTCAGTAAGTTCTTCTTGAGCCAGTTCAGGCCTGTAGTCAATTTCCAGACTTTTACAATTTTTCAGCAACTCCAGTCCGCTGTCATGTATGACATCCGAAACGAGAATTTTAGCAATCTTTGAACTAGCCATTTTTCCTAGCAAATTCCTTCATGAATTCAACAAGAGCCTTGACTGAGTCAAGCCCTATTGCGTTGTAAATGGAGGCTCGGCATCCGCCAACTGATCTATGCCCCTTCAATCCGCCCAATGAGTTCTTGGCGCTTTCCGATATGAACTTCTTCTCCAGGTCTTCACTCGGAAGTCTGAAAGTGACATTCATCAATGATCTGCTATCCTTGTCGGCCGTCCCTCTGTAAAAACCGCTGGCGTCCATGTAACCGTACAACAGGTCGGCCTTCTCTCGGTTTCTGGCCTCCATGGCTTTCAGGTCTCCCACTGACTCTTCAATCCATTTGAGCACAAGGTCAACCAGATAAATGGCTATGCACGGAGGGGTGTTGTAGAGACTGTTCTTTTCCGCATGCGTAGTGTAACGCATCATTGTGGGGATGTCTTTCGGACACCTCTCCAGCATGTCATCCCGGATTATGACGAGGGTCACTCCGGAGGGCCCCAGGTTCTTCTGGGCCCCGGCGTAGATCAGTCCGTGGCTGTTTATGTCGAAGGGTTTGCACAAAATATCTGATGACATATCGGACACCAGAGGGGCCCCGTTTGATACTGGAGCGACAGGCCACTGGGTTCCCTTGATTGTGTTGTTCGATGTGTAATGCAGGTAGGCAGCGTCTGCAGAAGCCTCATAGTTCTTGGGGATGTAACAGAAATCCCTGTCGGCGCTGGAAGCTATTACCTTGTGGGGCTTGCCCAGCAGCTCGATTTCCTTGATAGCTTTCGTAGCCCATGTTCCGGTGTTGAGGTATTCAGCAACCTTGCCCGCGGGCAAAATGTTCATCGGGACCATAGCGAACTGTGTGCTTGCTCCGCCCTGGAGAAAGAGGACCTTGAAATTGTCTGAGGCGTTGAGTAGTCTTTTCAGTCGTGACACTGCATCGTTGATGACCTCTTCGAACAGGGGCGATCGATGGCTGATTTCAGCGATGGACATTCCAGATCCTTTGAAGTTAAGGAATTCCTCTTTAGCTTCTTCCAAAACCGTCAAAGGTAAAGCGGCGGGTCCAGGGTTAAAATTGTGAATTCTTTCAGACATGTCTCTCAACCTCCAGGCTACTTTGTCTTGCAAATTGACTTACACACAAGTTTGTAAATATACACGAGATAGCCATTCGGATTCAAGAAAAATACTTTGAACATATCCTGTTTACTCCGATGAAATTGAATTGTTCATTGCGATGTGGCAATATGTAATTGCAGTAATTAAACTCCTTTATAAAGGAGGGTCTGAATCATGCCGGATTTTGGAGCTTTAAGAGACAGGCTTGGCGAAATACTACCTTTCCTGATGATTTTCGTCCTATGGATTGTTTTCAGCCTGCTGGGTTCAAGAATGCGTAATAGGGATACGGGTGACCAACAGCCCGCCGAGACATCACAGAGTCTTCAGGAAAAGTTCCTTGAAATGATAGCCCCCGGGGCCGCTGGTGATGACTCTCAACAGCAACGCAAGACATCTGACTTTGAACGTCTCCAGGCCCGGTCTTCCGGATCACTCACGACGGTCAAGGGCGCGCCTCCAGTGACTGCAAAACCCATTACACCAAAATGGTGGGGAGCATGAGTCATTCTTCCGTGTCGCGTAAAAAGAGTGTGATGAACACTGTTTTGTTAAGAACGTTCACTGCCGTTCTGGCGGTAGCGTTTTTTTGGGTTCAGGCTTCGGCGCAGTCACAACAACAGACGAGCAAGCCGACGGGCAGTAATGTTTCCACGACCAGGCAGGAGGCCGGCTCAAAGAAAAACACAGGATCAGACAGTGGCGGGGCTTTGTCATGGGAGATGCCCGGTCGACTGTCTATTTACGATTTGCAATTGGGGGCCGCCGCCCTGGATGACGCTGACTGGAAATTCATGGGCGCTTCCCGAACGTTCAACGCAGGTTTGTATGGCGATCGCCTGACCATAATGGTTCGCTTTTCCTACAAGGCCACGTCTTCGGAAATCCCCTTGAAATTTGTAATCAAGCTCCCCGATTCCAGACAATATGAAGAGACCGTCAAGCTTCAGGGAAAAAACGGGCATTACAATTATCAGTTTACGATACACAAACCTGAAGAGTTCCTCGGGGCGGGTATGATCTATATGTACTACGGATTCAACATCGTGGACGTCCTGGATTTCACCATTGTTCCAGGCGCCTGACAGCCTTCATTCATCATGGAAAAAGCTCCCGCAAAAACCAGGCTGGATTCCCTCCTGGTTGAAAAGAATCTAGTCTCTTCAAGGCAGCGCGCCCAAGCTCTGGTACTGGCCGGACGGGTCTTCGTGAACGGGGTAAAATCCGAAAAACCCGGTAGAGAGGTGGCTGCAGATTCATTCATCGAAATTAAAGAAGATTTACCTTACGTCAGCAGGGGCGGGCTTAAGCTAAAGGCCGCTCTGGACAATTTTAAGGTTTCTGTAAAAAACCTTTATATTATGGACGCCGGAGCTTCTACGGGAGGTTTCACTGACTGTCTCCTGCAATACGGCGCCGCCGGAATTCTTGCAGTCGATGTCGGATACGGACAGTTCGCCTGGAAGCTGCGAACAGATCCTCGGGTTGTCCTTGTTGAGCGCACAAACATCCGCTATTTTGAAAAATCTCTGGTGCCCTTTAAACTGGACGCAATTGTGGCGGACCTTTCGTTCATATCGCTCAAGCTGGTTCTGGATAAGCTACGCGACCTGATTCCCGTTGGAGCCTGGATGATTGTGTTGGTCAAACCCCAGTTCGAGGTCGGAAGAGAAGGAGTTGAACGTGGGGGAGTGGTTCGTTCACGTCCAAAAATGATGGCCGCAGTTGAAAATGTGAAGCGCTTTGCCGACACAGTCGGTTTGACGCCTGTCGGATTGATTGAAAGCCCGATCAAGGGACCAAAAGGAAACACCGAGTTTCTACTTCATCTCATCCGCAAAATCTGACATTCTAACCATTTCAATTGAAAAATTGAGTCCAATTGAATAATATTCCATCGAATAAACTTGTCTGCCGGCCATTCATACGGCTAAATCACCCTGAAAGGCGATCTACATGTCATTTCCCGATATAGAAACTCAAATGCGCCACATCATGAGAGGTGTCGAGGAGATAATCCACGAAGAAGAACTGCGCAAGATGATAGGCAAAAGCATAGAAACAAAAGTTCCCATCAGGGTGAAGCTGGGTGTAGACCCTACAGCCTCAGATATTCACCTGGGACACATGGTGACTATAAGAAAACTCAAACACTTTCAGGACATGGGACATGTGGCGATATTCCTTATAGGAGACTTCACAGCCCGTATCGGCGACCCCACTGAAAGAAATGAGGCCAGACTAAGACTCACAAAGGAGCAGGTTTGGGACCACGCAAAGAATTACACCCGCCAGGTCTTCAAGATACTCGATGAGCAGAAAACTGAAATACGCAATAATGGTGAGTGGTTCGATTCGATGACGTTTGCCGATTGTCTCGATCTTGCCTATCGCTCAACCGTGGCCAGGATGCTCGAAAGAAACGATTTTGATAAACGATTCAAGGAAGGAAGCCCGATCAGTATCACGGAGTTCCTTTATCCCCTCATGCAGGGCTATGACTCTGTCGCACTCAAGTGTCATGTAGAATTGGGAGGGACCGATCAGAAGTTCAACCTGCTCTCCGGTCGTGACATGCAGGCCCAGTTCGGACAGGAGCCTCAGGTGGTCATGATGACGCCCCTTATCGAAGGGCTTGACGGCGCCAAGAAAATGAGCAAGACCGAGCGCAACTACAT
>CAZIVV010000233.1:0-3115 GCA_964542775.1 uncultured Desulfomonile sp. | reverse complement strand
GATATAGAAGCGACCAATCCCCTGCGAAATTGAATCCTGATAGTTGCCAACCCCTGTAGGGGGCTGAGCTTGATGTGGATGACGACTCCGGGAGAAAATGGCCAGCGCGGTCTGAGAAAAGTTTTTTCGCGGGTCTGTTAGCCACACTTGTCCTTTACTGGTGTTGTCAGTTTTACTAATCTTTTGTTACAAATTTGTACAACTCTTTGAAAATGTGACTAAAATGGCTCTTGACCGGCCTGTTCGCTTCCTACAGAATACCTGCATACTTGAGATCCAGAACATGTTGTTTTTGAGGACGGCCCAGTGGCTTCACACAAGCTCTTTTGTCGCCCATGAATTTTCGTTGTCAACTTTGGACGAAGAGTTGTTCGTCCAGTTTTCGATCCTGTTTAAGGAGGAAGGTTGTTATGAGAAATAAATTATTTGCGCCGATGCTAACTCTCGGCCTCATCCTCTGCGTTATGACGCCTGGCGCTAACGCATGGGAATTCTCAATGGATGGTATTTTCACCTGGCAGTATACCAAAGCCGGACAGTTAGGGGCTAACGGCTTTTTCGGGAAGTACGATGTGGACAATTCACCAGTCGAAGGAGGCCGACTTGCGAGTTTAAATGGCTGGTTTGGCCCCAGATTTGGAAATGTCTATGACGCGGTGGAAATGACATCAGGATCTGACGCAGCCTACAATGTAATATACATGTCTACCAACATGCAGGTCAGGATAAACGAAGCTATTCGGGTGCGTGGCAACTACTACATCGCAGCGTGGAATTATTTGTCAGGAAACACAACCGCATTCGGTGACCTCGTCTCCTACGGATACCCATCCATGATGTACGATGGAGTACAGCGATCCTTCTCACCCGGCTACTGGCGCACCCTTTGGCTCACCGCTCAGTTGCCCTGGGGCGAGGTAGCGCTGGGTAAACGACCCGCCAGTTTTGGAATGGGACTGATGGCCGATGGAGCCGATAATCAGTCTTCGGAGGCGCTCACTCTCTTCGCCTTTTCCGGTCCATTCCGTTATGGATGGTCGGTGTATTCGGCCCGACGAACACCTCACGACGTTTACTCGGCGCCGGACAACATTGGTGGCGGCTATTTCAATTCCATCGCGGATGTCAATGCTCTGCGTGTCTACGACTTCGGACCGACCCTGACCTACAGACAGGGCCCGTTTGATATTGGCGCCCTGGCAATGTTTTCATTCTCACATTATGGGCCGGAAGGCTCTTTAAGGCTCGGCAAAGCGGCCAACACTCCTGCCTGGGATCGCTCGGACTATTATGGAATAGCCTATCTGAAATATAACAATGGTCGCTTCTTCATGAACACCGAGTTCGACTGGTATAACAGGAATGAAAAGCGATCCGGAAACAACACCATTGCAGGGGATGCAGACCTTGGAGGAGCTTTGGCGTTGGCTCCACGTTATATCGAACATTATGGCGCTGCTTTAGAACTTGGCGCTCTTTCCGGGCCGGCGAAAGTTTCTCTCCTCGGCGCATGGTTTTCAGGCGGCGACAGAAGAAACGGTAGCATCCGTGGCATAAATCAGGGAGACCTCACAGGCGCCGGAGTGGGTAATACCGTGGAGACCCAGTTCTCCAATACATCAGTCTTCCGTCCGTACAGTTTTCTGGCCGTCTATCTCTATGGACTGGGAACTTCAATCAACGCAGCCACAGGATACGGATATGTGGACGACGCCATGACCTACGGGGGGCGTTTGGACTATGCAGTTGCAGCCAACCTCAACCTCTTCGGCACTTTTTTCTGGGCAGAAAGAGTCGGCAACGCCCACGGTTGGGGATTCATGAGACCAGGGACGGATGGATCCATAGATCGGCATTACCGCGGTGACACAACAGGACAGGCTCCTGCTCTAGTTGCGCCCAATATTCCCGACAGAAACCTCGGATGGGAAGTTAACGCCGGATGTGACTGGCGGCTACTTGAAGGGCTAACCCTCCGCTCCACTTTCGCATACTGGCAGCCAGGGAAGTGGTTCAGTTACGCGGGAATGGATAAGGCCAATCCAAACTGGAGAAGCGATAACCCCGCAGGATTGGCTGGCGGCGCCAACTGGGGAATTACCCCTGGCCGAACCATAGACCCAATTTATGGTGTGGACTTCAGAGTCGAAGGCGAATTCTAGTCAATTAGGATTAAAATTGGACCGAAAGCGGAAGGCGGAGTCTTTCGAACTCCTCCTTCTGCCCTCACTGTTCTGAACACCCCTAAAAAATATTTGAAACGTCCTATCTCCTACAGATGACCTCCTAGATATCTACACAACGCCCTGGTTACCACACCCGCGAACCCAAAGCCGGTCCCTACCTCACGGGGGACTTCAGAAAGGCGCGGCCGGTTGATACTGAAAACCGGTCCACAGGGTGAAAAAAAATTCCTGACAGACAAAAAAAGCCGATTCACCTCAGCATATTTATTTACAACGTTTTTATGGCTTGACACGCCCAATACTTTTGCCGTATCATCCCATCTAAATATTAATCTAGCTGGAAATTGCCTTTAAAAATCCCCAACCGTGCGCCTTGGCCGGGCGCTAAGTGAAGGGTCTAAAGGTTTAATTATCAACTTTGGGTGAAAATGTCTTCGCCCAGTTTTTGATCCGATTTAAGGAGGAAGGTTATTATGAAACGTAACTTGTTAACGCCGATTTTAGCTCTCGGCCTCATCCTCTGCCTCATGGCGCCCACCGCTAACGCGTGGGAATTTACCATGGACGGAACATTCACCTGGAGCTACGAAGTTAGGGGCCAGACCGGCTCTAACGGCTTTTTCGGCTCCTACGACGTGGATGCCGGGGCCAATGGGGGTGCGGTAGGAACTTATGCTCCGCTGAATTTCTGGACTGGCCTCAGGATGACAGATGGTCAGATACGGCCGGCCGCAAACGCCCAGGATTTGGTGTCAGGCTCTGACGCAGGCGTAAATTCAATGTACATGTCCACGAACATGCAGATTCGTATGAATCCTGCCGTTCGTATCAGGGGCAACTACTACATCGGATCATGGGATCATCGCAATTGGTTGACTGAGCCTGAGGGCGCTGAGATAACCAATCAGGTGGCTGCGGCTCTTCTGGTG
>CAZIVV010000232.1:0-1818 GCA_964542775.1 uncultured Desulfomonile sp. | reverse complement strand
AACTGCAGTTTCCTTTGCTTTTTTTGCTGCAGCCTGATCTCCTAAAAAAAAGCCCACCCAACAAGCACCTGCAGCATTTGTTATCTTTTTTTCAAGTTGGGGAAGGTGGGTCCATTTATCAATAAATGCCCTGCCAAGGCTTTCTACAGCCTTTTCATCATTTGGCATACGTTTGGGATATCCGGGGATGTTGAGGATGACCTGACAGACAAATATATTTTCAGACAGGTGCCTGTTCCTGATCGTTACTCGTTCTTCCCTGCCTGCAAGTATTTCTTTAAGGGCATCCCTGATGTCAGTTTTATTTATGTTCATGGATCAGTTTTTGAACGACTGCCTGTCCTCTTTCAGAAGATAGGTAATCTAGAGTAACAGTAGGCAGCATTCTCATTAAAGCATCTGAGTCGTTTTCGACTATGGCTTTTCTCACTCTTGAAGCTGAGACTGCTTTTCCGGAAATGTCGTTGAGCCTTTTTATCTCCACAATTTCCACACCACGCGGAGGGAGTACTTTTTTCATCATCTCGTTATACTTTGCTGTGATCGGACAAAATGGTTCTGTTCCAACGAAACGTTTTTTTATAGAGAGTTCCGGAACGAAAAGGTTCGCAAAAAGGGTGGCATCAAGTTCAGCCTGTGTTTCTGCGACAGAAGCCGTACATTTATCCTTCAGAAAGTAAGTGGGGAACGTGGCTCTTGAAACGGCGTAGTCACTGCTTGCGATCAGCTTGACGTTTATGAGGTCTTTCGTTCCCTCTTCGACAAGCATCATCCTGTCTTTAAATGGAAAGAGAGAGAGATCCTCCTGGACGATTATGACATAAAGCCCGTCACATTTTCCTGCTGCGGTCTCGATAAGGTATCTGTGTCCATTTGTAAATGGATTGCAGTTCATCACAGCAGCGCCGATGTTTTTTTTATCCGGGAATATTTTATTTTGCTTAAGGATCTCACGGTAATCTTCATAAGACGGCTGTCCGGACTCCATAAGAACAACAGCCTCGGTCCTTGCAAGCTCACTGAATCCCAGATATGCAAATTTATCCGCCATATCGCATTTAGTGTAGACGAAAAGGTGAAATATGCCGTTCTCCCTTGCATAACGAAGCAGGTCGGATATCACCATGCCGGAGAGGCCGGCTTCCTGCCATTCAGGGTCTGCTGCCACCATTTTGATCACTTTGCCCTGCAAGCTTGCTGTCGCGATTATCTTTTCATCGGAGTTCTCTACAACAGCAGTACAGTCAGGTGTGCCTTCGAAGGTCAGTCCGTTTCTCTTAAGGAGAAGTTCCACCTGTTCTTTTTCATTTTTACTGAGGTGTTTTATTGTCCTTGTGTGAAAGCCGAACATTAGCTTTTAGTCCTTTTCAAGCTTTCTTTTCAAAATTTCGCCGATGCTTGACCTTGGCATCTCCGTGAGAAAATCGATGATCCTTGGAACTTTATAGTATGAAAGCTTTTTTTTGCAGTGTTCGATCAGTTCCTTTGAAGTGACCTTTTCATCTTTTTTCAGCACAACGAATGCTTTTACTATCTCTCCGCTGATAGAACGTGGTACACCGATCACAGCTGCTTCAGCTACGGCGGGATGTTCAAGCAGAACTTTCTCGACCTCCTGGGCATAGACTTTAAAGCCGCCGACGAAGATCACCTCTGACCTGCGTCCCACCAGGTAGAGATATCCGTCTTTGTCGAACCTTGCTATGTCACAGGTATCGAACCATCCGTCCACGAATCTCTTTGCAGTAAGCTCTGGATTTCTGTAATAGCATTTTGCGACATTGTCGCCCCTTATCCAAAGATGGCCTTCTGAGCCTG
>CAZIVV010000231.1:0-36082 GCA_964542775.1 uncultured Desulfomonile sp. | reverse complement strand
TTGATGGACATTCTTATTATACTTTTTTTTATAAGAAAATCAATATAAAAAAAGGTTTCAAAATTTTTTAAACATCCATAAAGTCAAATATATGTAATTAAATCCTAACAGAATAGTTAAGAGGTGAGTCTATTTAACTATTTTCAAAACATTCTTCGTGGGTTTGAGAGGATCAGTATTTTGGGAGCCTTTGACGCGATCATTGAAAATCTTGTTCTTCACGCGCACGGAATTAATCAGGAAGTAAACAATAATAGATCTCTCCCAATCTCTCGTAGGAGCAAAGTCGGAAACCTTGTTTAAATACTTTTCCTGGAGTTGCGCAAGCGATGCCTCGTCAAAATCCAGGATCCTGTCCGCTAGCTGTAGTAAGACATCCTCAATTTTCAAGGGGCCTCCGTAATATTAGGGCTAGAATGTAGCAGTGAAATCATTTCAGAGAGCTGGTCCGGAATATTTAATACCTGCCGACAGACTCCTCACGCTGGATTAGCAATTATCCCAAGTTCAAAAGCCTGAAGGTTCATTTTTCTGACATTTTCCCTGGCGTCAGAGTTTAGGCCCTGTCTGATTTCATCCTGACTTAAAGGGAACCCTGGCAGAGTTGCAGCCTTTCCAAGGGTGACAACGTTTTCAAGTTGTACCCTGCCCAGTCTCCTGGCAATCCCTGTAGCGTCAATTCGAATTACAGATTTCTCGGAGGCGCACGTAGAGTTTTCCAGAATCAGGCCACCTTCCTTGAGAAAATGTTTGTTGTTTTCCGTCTCATTTTCATCGAGAGAGATTACAAAGTCCGATTGTCCCCAACGCACCAGAGAAGAATTGTAGTCCCCAATTTTAACGCAGCTGTTTATGGAACCACCTCTGACCGCCATTCCATGGGTTTCCGCTGATATGACATTCAAACCCCTGGAAGTTGCAATGTCGCCAATCAGGCGAGTCAGGAAAACTATTCCCTGACCACCTCGTCCGCACAAAACTATCTGACTCATTTCAGGAAACCTTCCTTGTGATTGCGCCACAAGGGCAAACGCTGACGCAAAAACCGCATCCGGAACACACGTCGGGATCAATGACTATGTTTTTGGATTCTTTGACAAAAGAAATAGCCGGGCATTCCAGATCCCTGACGCATGTCATGCATCTCTCGCAATTGTCCAGAACTGTGTAACGGTCATCTGACAGTTGGACGCCCTTCACCCTTATGCAAGGTCTCCTTGTGATCACTACGGAGACCCCCTTGGATTTTGTCACAGAATAGTCATAAGACCTCTCAAAGGCGGCCTTGAGAGCTTCAAAATCGTATGGATCTACCACCTCGATGAAATTGACTCCGCATGCCTTTACAAGTGTCTCAATATCTACCGGAACTCCAGTGGAGCCGTCAGCCAGATGATCTGAAGCCGGTGTTATTTGTCCACCGGTCATTGCTGTTACGCTGTTGTCCATGAGAACAAGTGTAAAAGATGACTTGTTGTGAACAGCGTTAATCAGGGCGGGTATCCCTGCGTGAAAGAAAGTGGAGTCGCCGATGGTTGCAACAACCGGCTGGGATGTTTCGCGTAAAGGCCCGTGGGTGAAGCCGGCCGCCATTCCAATAGAGGCGCCCATGCACAGACATGTATCGACCGCGCCCATGTTGGTTCCCAAGGTGTAACAGCCAATGTCTCCAGGGTAGATCCCCTTGTCAAAGACCTGTCGTAGCATAAAAAATGATGACCTGTGAGGGCATCCAGCGCAAAGCGACGGTCTTCTTGCCTTGATCTGAACATCCGGGCGGGTTTTGGCGGGTTCCCCCATCGCTTGAAGTAGGACATCCTCCACAACCTCAGGTGTCAATTCACCCTGCGAAGGGACAAGTCCTGACAAACGCCCAATCAGTTTACGCCGGTCGTCTATTTGGAGTTCGATCACAGGATATGTTTCTTCAATGACAAGCGTTTTTTCGTGTTTATCGACTATTTCCTGCAACGCTCGCCTGTTAGCGGGAAAAGGCATGTCAATCCTGAACACGTTCAGTCCCTTGAACTGGGCATCGTATCGAATCAGGTCAAAGACGTGAGATGACACGGAGCCACAGGTTATTATGGCAAGTTTGCCGGGACTTCCTTCATTGACAGCAACAGGAGCGCACTCAGGCTCTTCTTCACTCAGCCTCTGGAGTTTTTTGTTGAGTTCTGCATGCAGCGCAAGCCTGAATTTCGGTATAGCAGCCCAGCGTGTCCAGTTTTTCTTGAAAGGTCCAGCGTCCGTAATTTCTCCCGGATCGTTCAATAGGACATTCTGCCTGGAGTGGCAGACTCTGAGGCATGGACGAAGCATTACAGGGACTTCATATTTCTCGGAGAGCTCAAAGGCCCGTTTGGCCATTTTGAGGGCTTGGACCGGTGTTCCGGGATCGAGAACTGGAGCCTTGGCAAGCCACGCAAAAAATCTTGAATCCTGTTCGGTCTGGCTGGAATGTGGTCCTGGATCATCAGCGACCACCAATACCAGTCCACCTCTAACTCCCAGGTATGTGGCGCTGAGGTAAGGGTCAGACGCGACATTCAGGCCAACCATTTTCATCGTTACAGCCGAGCGCGCGCCAGCCAGGCTCGCCCCGTAAGCCACTTCAAAAGCGACCTTTTCGTTTATTGACCACTCAAGGTATATCTGACTGTCGAGTTCTTTTTTCCAGCGTGTAAGCGATTCCATCACTTCTGAGGACGGAGTGCCCGGATAGGCGGTGGCAACTGAACATCCAGCCTCTATAAGGCCACGGGCTATGGCTTCGTTGCCCATCAAAAATCTGGCGTTAGGTTTGTTGAGCGTGTTCATGACCATTTTTTATCCCAGGCGTTAATTTCTGTCAACATGGCCTTGGCTCTCCAGGTCCATCCTGCCGAACAAACCAGTGACTGGAGCCAAAACTTCCCGACCATGAAGAAACAGCTCCCCGTAGAATTATCTCGTTATAAATGATTGTTAATTTGACAATAAATCGACCATTACGGATAATGGTTTCAATCGGAGCCGCTGTCAACCTTACACAGGCGTCAGGAGGGAGACGATGAAAACGTGGCGTAAGTTTTTATTGATTGCAGTCACTGTCATTTCGTTCGGATTGCCCGCTACAGCTCACAGCATAGTGTTTGTTGTGTGCCGGAAATTCGTTCCAGAGAAGGGCTGCTACAAGTGTTCAAACTATTTTTCGGTCCGATCGGAGGAAGAAGCTCAGAGAAAATGCGCTCGCATGGGTTACGATGAACCCAATTACTTTGGCTCCGTTCAGGCTGTATTCCGATGGATGCTACCGAACTGCGATTGCGGTGATGATGAAGAGTGATTAATCAGGGCCACTATTCGGCTTTCACCTGTTGCCATCTTTTCTGAACACGGCTGTTACGGGCCAAAGAGCCGGGTAGTGGTTCTTTTCTCTTCGTCGCCTGGATCCTATTTCGTCAAAATCGCTTTTTCTACAGCCTGTCTGTAATCATCGAACTTTATCCTCATAAACATGTTAAACCATCGCTCATAGTTCAGTTTCCCGGGGTGGGGCTTGACTGTGTGGTCCCTTGAATTGTTGCAAAGACGTTGAGGCTCTCCCTGCTTGAGCATTCTCACTGTGGAACTGGCCAGCCTCGCTGGGATCATGTACAGAAACTGACTGGAATATGTTCTCATGACCCGATACCTGATGGCTATCTCCCTGGATGTCAGGGGCAGCTTCAGTTCCATTCCATCCTCATTGGGAAAATCATTGATTTTCCATCTCCAGGTGAGTGCGCTTCCGGCTCCATTATAGAGAGGGAATTCAAGAATGTTGAATGCGATGCCTGTGCGTCTGCGAGCCTCGAAGACTACAAAATTGGCGCAATCGTGATCCGGGTGTCCTCCTTCAAAGGCGGTTACGTAAATGTTGTCGGGTTTCACGGCATCACATATCCGGATCAGACCCTCTGTGGCTGCAGACAGATTGTGTATGAGTCCGAGGTCCGGAAGTCGCAGCAGTTTAACGCACGAGCTTTTTAATCCCATGATTTCTGCTGAATAAAATAGCTCCTTCTCTCTTTTCATGGCCCCTCCCATGAAACCACCAGAGGTTAGCCAGACGCAGCTCACCTCATTGCCCTCGAACAACTTTTTCGAGATCGTTCCGCTTATAAAGGCGTCGTCGTCGGGATGGGCCATCACAAACAAGTAGCTCTGTTTCATCCTGGTTGTTCCTGAACTAATGATTTTGAACCGGATAGCTATCCAGATTTGATATATCCGGAAGCAATGTCTGATTACTAACAGATTCTACTGCCAAGATTGACACTATTAAAGATCGAGCTTATAAATTTTATAACGATCAGCGATGAATGGAGATGTCATGCGCTTCCCCGAATACAGACCGCGTCGAATGAGGAAAACAGAGGCTTTGCGTTCCATGGTCCGCGAAACTCATCTGAATGTTAAAGATCTCATCCTACCATTTTTTTGCATTTCAGGAAAAGGTGTGAAGAACCCTCTGGAATCCATGCCAGGTCATTTCCAGTTTTCGCCGGATGTGCTGGTCAAAGAATTGCGGGAGCCCGTGGATAGGGGTATTCCTGCAATATTACTGTTCGGCATTCCTGCGAAAAAAGATCCGGTAGGTTCAGAAGGCTACTCCAGGGATGGAATAGTCCAAAGAACTGTTAGACAGGTAAAAAACGCTTTTCCCGACCTGGTCGTTATAACTGATGTCTGTCTTTGCGAGTACACGGATCACGGTCATTGTGGAGTGCTCCTGAACAAGGAAGTGGACAATGATTCAACGCTCGACCTCCTTGCAAGGGTGGCGCTGTCACACGCCTCGGCAGGAGCTGACATGGTGGCTCCGTCTGACATGATGGACGGTCGAGTCGGAGCAATTAGAGAAGCGCTCGATGAGGCGGGGCATGAATCAACACCCATCATGGCCTATTCAGCCAAATACTGCTCCGCCTTCTATGGTCCATTCCGTGACGCTGCACAATCAGCGCCAAAGTTCGGAGATCGTCGATCGTACCAGATGGACCCTGCAAACTCAGATGAAGCCATCAGGGAAGTGGGTATGGATGTCGATGAGGGCGCTGACGTCATTATGGTCAAACCTGCCTTACCATATCTGGACATCATTTGGCGCGTGCGCAACGCTTTTGACCTTCCGGTGGCGGCATACAACGTTAGCGGTGAATTTGCCATGCTCAAGGCCGCGGCGCAGAATGGTTGGATTGATCATGACCGCTGCATGATGGAGACCCTCACTTCTATAAAACGCGCTGGGGCCGACTTGATCATAACTTACCATGCCCTGGAGGCAGCCAGATTACTTCAGGACAGTGTTAGCAAGAGGAAAAAGTGAAACATTTCGATTTACGCCTGGTGGCCTGGGAAATGACGCGCGCTTGTAACCTTAACTGCATCCATTGTCGAGCAGGAGCATGCCCTGAGGCCGACCCGAATCAGTTATCTACTCAAGAAGGGCTCAAACTGATTGATGGTATCAGAGCCGTTGGGACCCCCATACTTATCATGACCGGAGGGGAGCCTCTTCTCAGGCCCGACTTTTTTGAACTCGCTGATCATGCTGTCAAGTCAGGGCTCAGAGCGGTCATAGCTACCAATGGAGTTCTGGTTAACGATTCGATCGCAAAGGATCTGGCAAAAGTTGGAATTCCACGCGCCAGCATAAGTATTGATGGAGCAACCGCTTCAGATCACGACAATTTCAGGAAAATTCCTGGAGCCTTTGAGGCTTCCCTGAAAGGAGTGGAGGCGCTAATCTCCGCCGGTGTCGGAGTGCAAATAAATACCACCCTCACTAAACGCAACCGTGGTCAATTGTCTCTTATAATGAAGCTGGCCGAGGATATAGGCGCGGTGGCTTTCCACGTTTTTTTGCTAGTGCCCACCGGTCGGGCCAGGGACATGTCTGGTGAGGAGATGGGACCTCTGGAATACGAAGAAACACTCCTGGAATTTTACAAACTCGGTCTTCATTCAAAACTCGAGACTAAAGCTACCTGCGCACCACAGTACTACAGGATAATGCGGCAAGAGGCGGCCAAAGACGGTATAGAGGTAGATGAAGTGAATTTTGGCCTTAACGCCAGAACGCGAGGCTGTCTTGGCGGTCTGTCATTCTGTTTCGTTTCAAACATTGGAGAGCTTCAACCTTGTGGATATTTTGATGTCCAGGCGGGATCAGTAAGGCAGACTCCATTTGCGGAACTGTGGCAGACAGCCGCGTTGTTCAAGGAACTTCGTACATTCAGCAAACTGGAAGGCAAGTGCGGCAAGTGTGATTATATGAGGTTTTGTGGCGGATGCAGGGCCAGGGCCTACGAAAACTCAGGCTCATACATGGCGCAGGAGCCTTATTGCGCATATCAGCCACCAGCATATTTAAAATCACGGGAGGAATAAGTGATAATTAGACAGATCCAGATTGGTGGATTCGAAATCTTTGCTTACGTATTAGGTGATCAGGAGACTGGTCTTGGTATAGTGGTTGACCCGGGCGGTCCATCAGGACCTATTCTGAAAGCCGCCAGGGACAGTGGGATTTCTGAGATCAAGTACATCGTTAACACTCATTCCCATGTGGACCACATCGCTGGAAACAAGGAGATGCATAGAGTCACAGGCGCGCCCATTGCTATTCACGAACTGGAAGCCGATGCTCTGGAACACCCTAATCTGGGTATGCTGGCCATGTTTGGCGCCGAACCGTCGCCGCCTGCTTCTGTTTTCCTCAAGGACGGTGACTCAATTGAATTTGGATTAAGTTCGGTTAAGGTCATGCATACGCCTGGGCATACCGTAGGCGGCATTTGCCTACTTTTCCCGGGGCACATCATTACCGGCGATACACTGTTCGTAGGAGCCGTAGGAAGGACCGACTTGCCAGGAGGATCTTTCACGGTTTTACAGGACACGATCAGGAACAAGCTTTTTGCTCTGCCTGAGGATACTGTTGTTTTACCTGGACACAATTATGGAGCCACTCCGACATCGACCATAGGAAGAGAAAAAAGGGAAAATATCTACATCTAGGTCATGGCGCCTGCAAAATCAGGGTGTTATCTTCAGAAAGTTTTCAGACTTCAGTCCGTTATGGGGCTATTTCCCTGATCGACTGGTTACGGAGTCATTATAAGACTATTAATCGAGATCTCGTGACGATCGAGAGAGAGGGTCAAAAATGAGCGCTACCTACACAATTCATCCACTGGCTGTTGGGTTCAACGAAACTGACCACGGTATTTTAACTTACCAGCGATTTTATGGTAAGCGGATCATTCTGCCAATTTATGTTTTCGCAATCATGGGTGGCGACAAAAAAATACTAGTGGATACAGGCGTAGAAGATTTCATGGCGCCTGATGATCTTGAGGAGAGGACTGGCTTCCCTGTCAGACACTTTGAGGAAGCGCTTGAATCCATCGGGTGGAAACCTGAAGATATTGATATCATTATTCATACTCATCTTCACAATGACCATTGCGAGAATGACACTTTATGTTCAAACGCAGAAGTCTATGTCCAGAAAGAGGAGTTGGATTTCTGCATGAACCCTCATCCTGTTGATCACCGCTATTATCCGGATGTCCTTGACGGAGTTAATCTCAGAGTCGTGGAAGGTGATGTAGAGATAGCTGATGGAATAAACGTTATCCTGACTCCTGGCCACACGCCCGGTGGACAGTCCGTGGTTGTAAACACATCAAAGGGAAAAGCCGTTATCACAGGACTGTGCTGCTGTTCCGAGAATTTTCCGGCATCCGGTAACGTCATTCTTCCAGGAGTGTTGATTGATACAATCAAGGCTTATGACAGCATGAATCGAATAAAAGATGTCGCAGACATAATCATTCCTGTCCATGAAATCACAGTAGGGCAAAAGAGCCAGATCCCCGAATGAGAAGCCTCATGGACACATCTGTTTCCTGCAAGGCGGTAATTTTTTGCGTCTGAAAAATTACTGAAACAGCCATGAATTAATCGCAGCCTCATGCAAGGCTGACTAATAGCGCTGTTGAAAATTAATTCGAAGGTGAAAACATGGAAAGTTGTTACAGACATCCTGATAGGGAAGGAGTTTTTTTCTGCCAGAAAGATGGGGTTCGTATGTGCGAAGAATGCGCTTGTTGTCATAGTCCCAAGATATATTGTCAATTCCGGACAGCATGTATTATCAATATGTTGACAAGGGAAGGCGAAATGACGTCCTGCGCGGAAAAAGCAAAGTCAAAAAAAACTGCCTGAAATTTCTGATAGGGGCGTGACAAAAGCTTACCTGATGAATATTTGTAATTGGGTTGCAATCACGGCCCTAATCTAATCACAAAACATGAGTCACGAGTTTAGTCCATGATAAAACGAGATTATTACGAGGTCCTCGAAGTGGTCAAGACCGCCACTGCGGAGGAAATCAAGAAATCCTACAGAAAACTTGCGCTTCAACACCATCCGGACAGAAACAAGGGAAACAAGGAGTCTGAAGAAAAGTTCAAAGAGGCGGCAGAAGCTTATGAAGTCCTGAGTGATCCTGAAAAACGTCAGATATATGACCGTTACGGGCATGAAGGTCTGCAACAGTCCGGTTTTCAGGGTTTCAGGAATTTTGAGGATGTTTTCTCATCATTCGGGGACATTTTTGAGGAGTTTTTCGGATTTGGATCTTCACGTTCTCGAAGAAACGTTGTCAGACGTGGAGCTGATTTGCGTCTGGAGATGACCATCGAATTTATGGAGGCGGTTTTTGGTAAAGAAACAGAAATAGACGTCTCCAGGCATGAAGTATGTGAAGAATGCAGGGGGCAGGGAACCAAAGGAGGAGCCGCCCCTTCGGTATGCGGCGCCTGTGGTGGTCGAGGACAGGTTACTCGTTCCCAGGGATTTTTCTCGATCAGCACAACCTGCCCGAAATGTCAGGGTAGCGGAACAGAGATCAAGGATCCATGTGAAAAATGTCACGGAGTAGGGCGGATTCTAACATCCAAGAAACTGACCCTTAAAATACCAGCTGGTGTAGAAACAGGCTCCAGACTCAGGCTACAGGGGGAAGGTGAACCCGGAGATCCGGGAGCCCCGGCAGGTGACCTATATGTTTTCATAAATGTCAGAAGACACGAAACTTTCAGGCGAGAAGGGGATGATATAGTGGTTGGCGTTCCCATAACCTACAGCCTGGCTGCCTTGGGCGGCGAAATTGACATCCCTACCCTCGAGGGAACCGAGAAACTGGACATCCCCAAGGCTACTCAGTCTGGTCAGAATCTTCGCTTGACGGGCAAGGGTGTCCCACATTTGAGAGGCAGGGGCAGAGGAGATCTTATAGCAGTGGTTTACGTGGAAACACCAAAAGATCTGTCTAAAGATCATGAGGAAATTTTACGGAAACTCGCTGAAATTGAGGGGGTCAAGGTAAATCCGAAAAAGCGTGGCTTTTTCTCAAGGAAGAAATAACAAGTAATGTCAGAAGAAAAAATAGTAGTACTTGGGGTAGGAAACATTTTGCTCAAGGATGAGGGAGTGGGTGTTCGGGTTGTTGAAGAACTCCAACGCAAGTTCACGTTTCCCCCGAATGTTGATCTGGTGGATGGTGGGACCCAGGGACTCTGGTTACTGCCAACATTGCAGGCCGCCGATCACCTGATAGTCATCGATGCCGTGTTTGGAAAATGTGAACCCGGTTCTGTCTACAGGCTTGAACGGGATGATCTGCCCAAGGGGCTTCGAGCAAAACAGTCGGCTCATGATAGTGACCTCATAGAAGCCCTCAATCTCTGCGCGCTTCTGGAGAAAGAGCCAAAATCGGTAGTAGTTATAGGCATTGAGCCAGAAGACATTACGGCCTATGGACTCGAACTGACACCGAAGATTCAAAGTTGTGTCTCAGAGCTAATCAATAGGGTCCTGTCAGAGCTGGACAGACTAGGGGCTAAGGTGACACCCCTGTAAATTCAATTTCGTTCCGGAATGACCCAAAAAAGGTTTGAACGTATCAGGTCACTGTGCTAATAATAAGATAAGGGGCAGGTTACTAGCCCATTTCTCACGTTATGTGCAATTCATTATTCATTCAAGAATGTGGAGGCCTGATGATGAACAGTAAAGCAAAAACCCTTTTTACCCTTCTGTTGACCGTGGCAGTGTGTGCTGCATTTTCAGTCGCTTTTGCGGCCACTAAAGCCCCTGAAGGCGATCTCATGATTCATTCGAAGGATGTCTTCAAGGAGTTCAAGCAAGGCCCTGTCAAATTCCCACATGTTAAGCACAAAGCATTTAAATGTGAAGACTGCCACCATGTGTACAAAGATGGCAAGAATGTGTGGAAAGAGGGAGATGAAGTCCAGAAATGTGGCGCATGTCATAAACTGGAAGCCGATGGCAAGTTAGCAAAGCTGGAGAAGGCTTATCATGACAACTGTGTCAATTGCCACAAGAAGATAAAGGCTGAAAACAAACCTACCGGTCCGATAGCCTGCGCCAAATGCCACGAGAAAAAAGCGAAATAAAATCAGACCTGGCACGAATCTGATTCATTTTTCAAAAGCCCCAATTTGCGCTGGGGCTTTTTTCATTTCAAATAGCTTGACCTTTTTTAGCCAGCAAGTATAAAAGTTAATGAAACAGTCCTCTTCAAGTCACAGTTTAACTTTCGATATTTCTCATTTTATTCATAATTATTACTCCAAGGAGCTAATCATGAAGCAAAAATGTCTCGGCTCAAAGACTTGGAAAATAGTCTTGTTTCTTCTGGCAGGCGTTTTCTGTTGTGGATCTGGCATGTTTTTCCCGATAGACAATTGTCTGGCTCAGGAGACCAATCAACCAGTTTCAGAGCAGTCATCTGAACCAAAACCAGCTGAGCAGACACAGTCTCAAACACCTCCCAAAGAGGAACCCAAGGCAGAATCCAAATCCTCATCTGAACCAGACGATCAATCCTGTATAGCGTGTCACAATCCTGACATTCTAAAAATGACCAAAGAGGAGCTTACTGACCAGGTCAATGTTGGAGACAAGCCATCTGAGCCCAGGAAAAGACCACCATTTGTATTTGGGGATCTCAACCTTTCCATAGACGAGGCGAAATACGCTGAAAGTGTTCACAAAGACATCACATGTGTGGGATGTCACAAGGACGCTACCGAGGCTCCTCATAACCAAAGACTTGCCCCGGTAGATTGCAAGGAATGCCATGACGATTCAGTGACCAGCATACTGGCAAGCGCTCATGGTGAGAAACTGGGTCCCAAAGCTCCACCGTGCTACGGATGTCATGATGTCCACTATGGCAAGGCGCAGTCTACCTACGAAGAAGATTTCAGAAAGAAAGCCTGTCTGGATTGCCACAAGGCCTACGGCATCGACAACGCTAAGATTCACGCAAACCTCAACGCTTACTCAAGCCACATGAAGCTTGATTGTATGATGTGTCACAAGGGCGATAAACCCGGCGTGCATAACATCCCGGCCGGGAAAGACAAAATAGTCGCCTGTGAGAAGTGCCACCAGAGGGACACGATACTTTCCGAAAAGAAAGCTCCGCCTGTAGATTTACTGACTTATCTGGGACAGACCACGTTTATCAACAGTGACCTGTTTGACCGGTTCAGTTATGTGATTGGCGCTCACAGAGTGCCGGCGCTCGATACCCTGATCATTCTGGTGGTTCTGGGAACATTCGCCCTGCCACTTTTCCATGGAGGCATAAGGTTCCTCACCCGACGCAAGGGAGCTCATCATGGTTCTGATGAGAAAATATATCTCCATCCGGTGTTCGAGCGTTTTTGGCACTGGTTCCAGGCGCTGTGCATCATCACGTTGATTATAACCGGCATATTGATACACTGGCCCGAACGCTTTCCCGGCTGGTTCCAGTGGGGAATAGATGTTCACAACTGGGCCGGTTGGGGCGCAGTGATATCGTTCGTAGCATGGTTCATATATGCCATCATATCCGGAAGAATTTCACATTACTTTCCAAAGTCTGGCGAAATTCCAGAGGGCATGATCAAGCAGGCAAAATTTTATGGTTATGGCATTTTCAAACATGAACCCCATCCGTATGCCCCTTCGGAAGAAAACAAGTTTAACCCACTGCAGAAGATTGCCTACCTGCAATTCCAGTTGTTTTTCTTGCCCATACTGCTTATCAGCGGTATCCTGTACATGTATCCTGAATGTTTTTCAGGAGTTATAGCGGTCCTCGGTGGGCTGAAAATCCTGGCTCTGATTCATTACATTCTTGGCGCTCTGTTTGCGGCCTTCCTGGTAGCTCATATGTATCTGGCTACCACAGGTGAAACCGTGAGCGAGAATTTCAAGGCCATGATATTTGGCTATGGAACAAAAGAAGAGCATCACGACCACAAATAGCCTTCAATACTAAGGCTGATCACACAAGGCGGTTTCATTCGGAAACCGCCTTTTTCTTTTCGCGTTCTGGACATGATGGTTTGATAGAGGTTTGAAAGAGCTGGCAATACTACATGAAAAGCTGTGTTTTTGGGCAGCGATCTAATTTCGGGCAAAGGCGCCGGAGATGAGTTCCGACCAGTCATCGTTGCCGGGCTTGGGAGGTTTTTCTATATGAGGATACTCTTTGAGTTCGTTCTTGCGGCTAAGACCAAACAGGAGGCTGACCTCTCTGGTCACCGGAGTGTCTCGCCAGTCAATGAGCCTCAGGAATCTTCCCAGGTTTAAATCCCACCAGTCATTTCTCACCGGGATTATTTCGGGTACTTTCAGGTGGCTCCCTTTTTCCAGATCCCAGGAATATTCAGCAAATGGCCAGAATCTGTATTTTGCGTATACAAGTAGCCCTTTGCGGTAATGCTTCTGAATCCGACTAAAAAAAAGAAACCTTTGTTCCGTGACGACCTCATCCTTGTTAACCGATATGTAACCATCGCCCGATCCGCCATATTCCAGGCCTTTATTCCGGTCCTTCTTGTAGCTGTAAATGAAAAACAGGTTTAGTTCTTCAATCCCACCGCCTGAACCATAAGTGAAGAAGGGACGAAGACTGTATCGTTTGTGTCCGGATTTGTAATGATGGTAATAACTGAAAAAAGGCCACATTATGTCCAGATTCGATGAATAAGCGTCGTCATAGGTCATATACAGAGGGAATGGTAGCGCCCTGAAAGAGGTAAACTGTTCAGTGGCGGGGTACTTTTCTGTTGACTGAAACAATGGCCACAGGAAGAAAGTGTTGTGATAATCGTCACGAATAGAATCCCTTCCAAACAGTGGCCAGATCTTGAACGTCTTTCTTGCAGGACTGTTGGCATAAGTCCCTATAGGCCAAAGGAACCTTCTGGTAAAAGCTCCATCATCCTCACTCTCATAATATAGCGGAAAAAGGACAAAACGGTTGCGATCGACCCCAAATCGTCTGTAAGAAAAACCGTAGAATGGAAAAAATCCCCAATAATCCTGTCCCAAGTCTGATCGACCCTTGAACATTGTCAGGAAACGTGAGTAATAATCGAAAGGTGGTATTTTTGACCACCAGGAATCATAAAGCGGAATGATGCGCATTTTTTTCTGGAAGTAAGATTCTTCCTTGAAAGCCAAGGGATACATTAAATCAGTGCGTTCGAATTTTCCTGGAACGCGGCTTCTAAAGAAGAAAGGAGGAATTCCCCATCCTTCGCCTATTGTCCAGACATGACTGTTTGCCCTGGGGTCAATCCGCCTGATGGTCAGGTCAGGATCTATCGCGAAAAAGGTCCCCGGTGTCGAAATACGCAGGAAATTATATACAGACGCTGAGCAATCAGTATTAAGGATGAAGGTCAGCAGGAGGATGACAGCCCCGGAGAAGATGCGCCCGAATGAAATACTTGCCACGAACTTACAGCGCTGACCCTCCCACATCCGGGCTTGTCTGTGGCAATAGTATTTTGTCACTGCGGCGCCTTCCTGATAATTGTTTTTAGTCGCCGGTATCATATTCCGGCAATCCCTTATCTGAATACCGATCCAAGAATAATGGCCAAAGTGCTTATAGGAGTGACCTCGGAAACCTCCTCAGCTGTTTTGTTCATATTTCTGATGGCGCGGCGTGCCTCAAAATAAATTTCAGGGTCGTTTATAAGTCTTCCAATAGTTCCAGGTCCATTCTGAACGCGTTGCGATAGTCCTCTGAAATCCCTTAGAAGTCCCTGGGCTTCCCTATGCAGGGATTCATCCGTAACAAGTTTGCCCAAGGTTCCTTTGCCCGATTTCACGTCCCTGGTTAGACCGTCCAGGTCTGAGGCCAACTTGTCAAATTTTGATCCTGTTTTATCGAGATTTCGTGAAAAACTCTCCATGTCGTCAACCGTCTTGTTGAGTTTGGGTTTGTTCCTTGCCACGACATCATTGATGCCTCTGACCGCGCTATCGGCATTGCTAACAGTTTCATTGATCCTGTCCTTGTTAGAAGCCACGATGTCCCGGGCATCTTTCGTCAGGGCATCGGTGTTGTTAAGAATCCGATCAATTTTTTGCGCTCCCTTTTCGTCCACAATCTGGCGTCTCGTTTCTGCAGTGATTACCTGCAGATCCTGGGAAACTACAGCAAGGCTTTCCAGAACCTTCTGGGTGTCCGTGGGTTCGCTTACCAGCTTGATCTCTTCTCCCTGTTTCAGTTTTCTTGCATTTGGTTTCCCGGGCTCTATTACCAGAAATCTGTCACCCAAAAGCCCTCGTGTCTTAACCATCAGCCTTGATCCCTCAGGTATAAGGTTTCTGTACGACTCGTTGATACCTAGTGAAACAACAGCCCGTCCGCTATCGGGTTCAAAAGTTATGTCCTTGACCGAACCAATCTTTATCCCGGCAATTTGAACCTGGCTACCCGGGGATATGCCCTCTACGGAACGAAATTTTGCGGTGAGCACAAAACCGTTGGGACTGCCGAAATCCAGGACCTTAAACCACACGTAGGCGATGATTCCCAAAGATACCAGAAAGAAAATCCCCACTCGGAGCTCCAGAGAAAATCTGTTCATCAATCAGCGCCTTTCTCAATCAATTTTGATGGGTCCGTCTGGCGAGCCGGTCAGAAACTGCTGAACCAGTGGATCTGAACTCTGACTAAGTTCTTCCGGATTCCCTCGAGCAACTATTTGGCCCTCATTCAAGACCATGATCTCGTTAGAAATATCCAGGACGCCCTTAATGTCATGACTTATGATTACATAGGTCATTTCCCTCTGGGCATGCGTCTTCTCAATCAGCCTATAAATCGTCGACTTTGTGATGGGGTCCAGACCACTGGTCGGTTCATCGAAAAAAACTATGTCCGGTTTGGTGACCAGCGCTCGCGCCAGACCCGCTCTCTTGCGCATGCCACCGGATAGTTCAGAAGGGAATTTGTGCCCATGATTGAACAAACCAACCTGTTCCAGATGATCATCCACCAGTTCCCTGATCTGACTGCTCGAGAGTTTTGTCCTCTCCCGCAGTGGAAACGCCACATTCTCGCTAATGCTCAGAGAGTCAAACAGGGCGCCTTCCTGGAAAAGAACTCCAAAGCGAACCCGAACCTTGTTGAGCTGTTTTAATTTCAGCCCAACCAGATTTTGTCCGTCAATCCACACGGAACCAGAGTCCGGTTTGTCCAATCCAATGAGAATTCTGAGCAGAACAGATTTCCCAGCTCCAGAGCGTCCCATCAGACTTGTCACAGAGCCGGTTTTGATCCCAAAGTTCACTCCTGCAAGAACCTTTTGGTCATTGAACTTTTTATGCAAATTTTCTACTTTGATCATCTCAACTCTTTGTGGCTGTGTCGTGGCAATCAAAACATTACTGATGTCATTACATAATCACTGACTAGAATCAGAATTGACGAAATGACGACAGCCTGCGTGGTTGCAAGGCCAACGCCACGTGATCCACCTGTCGCGTAAAAGCCTTTGTAACAGGCTATTACCGAAACAATCAGTCCGAACACCACCGCTTTGGCTAAACCATGGGTCACGTCGTTGATGTCAACGTAACTCCTGATTCCCGACATAAAAGCTCCCTGATCTATATCAAGGTAGTATATTGACACCAAATAGGCCCCAACCATCCCAGAGAAGCTGTAAATGCATGCCAGGAACGGCAGGGTAATTGTTGTCGCTGCTACGCGGGGAGACACAAGGTAGTGTATCGGATCCACAGCCATGCTTGATAAGGCGTCGATCTGCTGCGTGTTACGCATGCTTCCCAGTTCCGCCGTCATGGCCGAACCTACCCGTCCAGTCACCATCAGGGCGCTCAACACAGGACCTAGCTCTCTGGCAAGACTCAAAGCGACTGTCGCTCCTACAAGAGAATCAGCTCCATACCGGTGCATGGCGTTGTAACCCTGAAGCGCTGTCACCATTCCTGTAAATGCCCCTGTCGTTAGTATGAGAAACGCAGACTGTGTTCCTACGAAGTCCAGATGTCTCAGGAACTCCCTGATCCTGTACGGTGGAAGGAAGAACATCCTGAGCCCCAAAAAAGCCAGTATCAACGCGCCTCCGAGCTGTCTGAAAAAGCTGGATGCCATGTTGAGCAAAAAAACAGTCAGGCTATTTTCCGATGTTGACTTCATTAGAAAAACTTTCAACAGTCTAAAAACTGAAATATCGTCGAAAAAATGGAATGAACCCAGAGAGTTCACCAACAGCCATGAACCACATCAAAATCCCTGAATAATCATGGATATATTCTATGAATATACGACCACATAAACTGATGACTTAGACCTATAATGTCTGTATTTTAATCTATTAGATTAGGAAATGTCAATATCATTATGAAACATCTATATTTGCTGTTGAGGCAGAGTCTGCTGTGAAGTATGTCCGTTTCTCCGGGAAGGGCAGGAAACCAAAATCAATTCTGGTTTTCTAAAACACATTGAATGAAGAACGTCTCGGTGATATGGTTAGCGGCTCAAACACACCGCTGCTGACAAAAGAAGACCATTAGGAGCTGGAATGGGTTCTGCTGAATTTGTTCATCTTCACTTGCATACTCAGTATTCTCTACTTGATGGGGCCATCAAGATTCCGGAGTTGATTTCAAAGGTCAAAGAATTCAGGATGCCGGCCGTCTCGATGACGGACCACGGTGTTCTTTTCGGGGCGATGGAATTTTACTCTAGCGTGCAGTCGGCCGGACTCAAGCCGATCGTTGGTTGTGAGGTATATGTAGCTCCTGGTTCCCGCTTGGACAAAGGAACCCGTAATGCAGAATCAAGAGCCAATCACCTTATCTTGTTGTGTGAAAACATCAAAGGCTACAAGAACTTATGCAAGCTGGTGACTCTTGGTTTTCAGGAAGGATTCTACTATAAGCCACGGGTGGATAGGGAACTGTTGGAGAAATACAATGAAGGTCTGATTTGTTTAAGCGCCTGTTTAAAAGGTGAGATTGCCGACAGGATTGTGAGGGGGGATGAGGAAGGGGCGTTAGACGCGGCTGCATGGCACAGGGATATTTTTAACAATGGCCGTTATTATCTTGAGCTCCAGGAAAATGGGATTGAAGAGCAGAGAAAAGTGAATCAGAAGCTGATCGAATTTTCTCAAAAACTGAATGTTGGGATTGTAGCCACCAATGACTGCCATTACCTTGACCAGCGTGATCATCGCGCTCATGAAATCCTTTTGTGCATTCAGACAGGAAAGAAGCTCGAGGATGCGAACAGAATGTCGTTCAGCACCGAGCAGTTTTACGTCAAGTCTCCGGAAATAATGGCTTATGATTTCCGAAACAACCCTGAAGCAATAAGGAATACTGTTGAGATAGCTGACAGATGTGGTTTGCTTCTTGAATTTGGTCAGGTCCACATGCCCAGGTTCGATCTCGGTACCGGTGAATCATTAAGGGATCGGTTTGAAAAGGATACAAGGACAGGTTTTGAAATTAGGATAGGTAAGCTTGCCAAGTCTGGAGAACTTCCTGAAAAAAAGCTTTCCGATTACGGGATTCGCCTCTCCAATGAAATAAAGCTCATTCAGGACATGGGTTTTTCTGGGTATTTCCTGATAGTTGCGGACTTCATAAATTACGCCAAGAATAACGATATTCCGGTTGGACCTGGCCGCGGATCGGCTGCCGGATCACTTGCCGCCTACTGCCTCGGGATAACTGACATAGACCCGATAAAATACAATCTGTTGTTCGAACGTTTTCTGAATCCTGAACGTAAAAGCATGCCTGATATTGATGTGGACTTCTGCACGCAGGGAAGAGATCAGGTAATTGCTTACGTCTCCAACAAGTATGGCAAAGACAGTGTAGCCCAGATAATAACCTTTGGGCGCATGCAGGCCAAGGCTGTAGTGAGAGACGTGGCACGGGTCATGGGCTTTCCTTACGCTGACGCGGATCAGATTGCCAAGCTGATTCCGGATGCTCTCAAGATGACTCTGGACAAGGCCATCAAGGATGAACCCAGGTTGAAGGAGATGATGGAAAGTTCCTCCGAGGTTAAGGATCTGATCCTGACGGCAAAGTCCCTGGAGGGTATAACCAGGCACGCGTCAACTCACGCTGCCGGGGTGGTCATCTCAGACAAACCACTTGTTGAGAGGCTCCCACTTTACAAGGGGCCAAATGACGAAACACTTACCCAGTTCGACATGACTTGGGTCGAGAAGATTGGTCTGGTAAAGTTTGACTTCCTTGGGCTCAAAACACTCACGGTTCTTGATCGTGCAGTGAAATTGATTCGCGAAACCCAGAAGCCAGATTTTGACATCAATACTATTGCTTTCGATGACTCCGAAACTTTTGAAATGCTGTCCAAAGGTGACACTTTAGCCGTGTTTCAGCTTGAATCTTCAGGGATGCGCGAAGTTTTGACGAAGTTCAAGCCATCAGTCTTTGAAGATCTCATAGCAATTCTGGCGCTCTACAGACCAGGTCCCCTGGAATCAGGGATGGTGGATGACTTTATCAACCGAAAGCATGGCAGGACCCCAATAGAGTATCCTCTGGAACAACTCGAGTCCATTCTCAAGGAAACCTACGGAGTCATTGTTTACCAGGAACAGGTCATGAGTATAGCCAAAGAGTTGGCAGATTACTCGCTAGGTGAAGCCGATTTACTAAGAAGGGCCATGGGCAAGAAAAAGGCCTCGGAAATGGCTGAACAGAAATCGCGGTTCGAGAAAGGAGCCGCAAAGAACAGGATTGATCCGGAGAAAGCCTCCTATATTTTTGATTTAATGGAGAAATTTGCTGGTTACGGATTCAACAAGTCTCATTCTGCCGCATACGCCATGATTACTTATCAGACGGCTTACCTGAAATGCCACTACCCGTCTGAATTCATGGCCGCCCAGCTAACCTGTGAAACTGGAAATCCCGACAAAATAACCACCTACATATCCGAGTGTCGCAACATGGGTGTCGATATACTTCCGCCCCACGTTAACAAGTCTTTTGAAACTTTTCACGTGGCAGGCGCTAAAATCGTTTTTGGTCTTGGGGCTGTGAAAAATGTGGGAGAGAACGCAGTTAACTCGATAATTGAATCACGCAGGGAAGGCGGTCCTTTTTGTGGTCTCATGGATTTTGCCAGAAGGGTTGATTTGAGGAGAGTTAATAAAAAGGTCATAGAAAGTTTGATCAAGTGTGGCGCTTTTGATGGAATGGGGCCAAACCGGCGCTCTATGATGGAGTCCCTGGACTCAGCGCTTGAACAGGCGTCAAGCTTCCAGCGCGAGAAGAGTGAGGGCCAGTTCAACCTGTTTTCCACAGAATGCAGTTCAGGAACATCAAGTGATCTGACGGATCCACCTATACAGTTTTTCGAAGAGTGGGATGATCTGTTGAAACTGTCTTACGAGAGGGACTTGATTGGATTTTACGTCACTGGCCATCCACTGATGAACTTTGAATCTACAATAAAGGAATTCACCAATTCGAGTGTGACTAAACTGGGTTTAGTGTCCGCTTCTACTCTGGTAAAAATTCCCGGATTGGTGAAATCGATTAAGGAGATCAACACCAAAAAAGGTGACAGAATGGCTTTCGTGACCTTTGAAGACCTTGAAGGTGTGGTGGAGGTTACCGTGTTTTCGGATCTCTATGCGTTGACCCGTGATATTCTGAATTGTGGTGAACCTCTGATCATTTCGGGACTTAGAGAGGGTGAATCTGATTCCCCCAAGATTCTGGCGCAGGAGATCCATCTGCTGAAAGACGCTCCAAGACATTTCAGTAGATCGGTTGTAGTCAGAATATCGACTCTTGGGACTGATTCAGCCCAGATAAGATCTCTCAAAACAATTCTGACGCGCTATCGCGGCAAGGTGCCCGTAAAGCTCTCTGTCACAATTCCAAACAGATCAGAGACAATAATAAGTCTCGGTTCTATGGGCTGTGACCCATCTGAGGCTTTTCTGGCAGAAATTAGAAACCAGTTCGGTAATGAGCCAATTGCTAACGCCTGAGCGTGCGAGCCGGATCAAACTGAAAAAATGAGAAAGTGTTTATGGTTAATTCTGAATCTTTGGGGGTAGTTGGCCAAGCCGGTATCAAGGAAACTTCCTTGCGCACGGAAGTTGAAAAACGGTACCTGGCTTATGCGCTATCTACAATTGTGGCTCGGGCTTTGCCTGATGTGCGAGATGGACTCAAGCCGGTCCACCGCCGGATACTCTTTGCAATGAGCCGCATGCGGTTGGATGACGCGGCCAAAATGCGTAAGGCCGCAGCAGTAGTTGGAGAGGTGATCGGTAAATATCATCCGCACGGAGATCAGGCTGCCTATGATTCTCTAGTGAGGATGGCACAGGATTTTAGTCTCCGTTACCCTCTGGTAGACGGTTCCGGAAATTTTGGATCAATTGACGGGGATTCTCCAGCAGCCATGCGATACACCGAAGCTCGTCTAAGCCCTTTCGCCAACCTGCTGCTGCGAGAGACAGACCAGGGAACTACATCATTTCGACCGACCTACGATGGAATGGGCGAAGAGCCGGATGTATTGCCGGCGCTCGTTCCCAACCTTTTACTGAACGGATCTTCCGGTATTGCCGTGGGCATGAGTTGCTCATTTCCTCCGCACAATTTGAAAGAAGTGCTCACCGCATGCAGGGAGGCCATAAAGAATCCTGAAATAGACACAGCTGGTCTGCTGAAATTTATTAAAGGGCCTGATTTTCCAACCGGCGCTCAAATACTTCTGGATGACGACAACTTTCTCAATGTCTACGAAACAGGTCATGGGTCTATCAGGGTCAGAGCCTCATATTCGATTGAGACAGGACTGCGCGGTAAGGTCAACATCATAATCACGTCTATTCCGTATTCGGTAAACAAATCCAGGTTAATCGAAAGGATTGCAAACCTCATCAGGGACAAGAGACTGCGAAATGTTTATGATATTCGAGATGAAAGCGCTCAGGACATTCGGGTAGTGCTCGAACTGAGAGGAGCTGACGCCAAGCCTGATTCAATTATAGCATTCCTGTACAAGCACACAGATCTTCAGATCAACTTTCCCATGAATTTTATAGCCATAAACCCTTCTGGGGCGCCTGACAGAATGTCTCTGGAGAGAATTATCAGGTATTTTCTCCAGTTCCGGTACGAAAAAACTGTCCTGAGGCTCGAACACAGACTTGCAGCCCTCAGGAAAAGAATTCATGCCCTTGAAGGTTTTGAAAAACTGTTCGATGACCTGGATAAGGCTCTGCAGATAATTCGCTCTGCAAGGAGCCGACTCGAAGCTGCATCTGGACTCAAGGAATATTTTAATCTGGATGGTGAGCAGGTAGACGCTATTCTGGAACTGAGACTCTACAAACTGGTTGGCATGGAGATTGGGAAGATTCTGGATGAACTGAATGCCAAGAGAAGAGAAGCCGCTGGCATTATCTCCGATCTGGAAAGTCCACAGAGGCTGTGGGGCATAATTGATGGGGAATTCGTAGAAATAATGGGCAAGTTTGGAGACAGGAGAAGATCAGCGCTTGTTCAGGAGGACAAATCTTCATCGCTGGAATACAATCCTGAGGAGTTTGAAGAGCAGGATGACGTCACTGTAATTCTTTCCAGACACGGCTGGATTCGGAGAATGAAGCTTGAAGTGGGTGACGTGGCTTCACTGAAATTTCGTGACGGTGATAACCTGTTTCACATTGTTAGAGTCAATACGTCGAAGACTCTCGCTCTTTTCTCCAATTTTGGGAAAGTCTATGTGATCAAAGCCGCAGATGTTCCAGCGACATCGGGATTTGGAGAGCCGGTCAGTTCACTGGTCAATCTGTCCGATGGTGAGTTGGTGGTCGGGCTCATAGCGCCTGACCCTGCGAAGGCTTCCTGTGTGACTCCTGTAGTGTCTTCGGATGGTTCAGACGAATCTGAGACCGAGGTCACGGATGACCAGCCGGATCTTTTCTCCTTGAACAGCAGCGAACCAGCAGCTAGTGTCGCTAATGATTTCCTGCCCGGCTTTGGACTGCTGGTGACGAAATTCGGAAAGGGTTTCCGCTTTGATCTGGAAACCATGAGAGAGACAACCAAACGCACTGGCCGTAAGATAGCCAATCTTCAGGAGTCTGATCAGGTTCTTTCTGTAAAGACGGTTTACGGAAATGTCATAGCGGTAGCCTCTGAGGATGGACGTGTTCTGGTTTTTGACCCGGAACAGGTTCCTGTCATTTCTGGCGTGGCGCAAGGGGTTATATTGATAAAACTTGCAGTGAATAGATGCCTGAGTTTTATGGAAACTGCCAGCGTAGGGGAGTCGTTGAGAATTGAGGGCGCTAGCGGACAGTCCATGAAACTGATTCTCGACAAATCCAGCATTGCCAAACGCGGTGGCAGAGGAAAGAAAGTTCTTGATTCGATTATTCTGATTGAACAGGACGGGAAAGTGGGCCAAGACTAAATGTCAGATTCATATACAGTTAAAGACATACAGGTTCTAAAAGGCCTGGAAGCTGTAAGGAAAAGACCCGGAATGTATATTGGTGGAACCGGACCAGAAGGCCTCCACCAACTGGTTTGGGAAATTCTCGATAACAGTGTCGATGAAGCCCTGAATGGCCATTGTTCTTCAATTGAGGTCGTTCTCGGGGCGGATGGGTCCATTACAGTAAGTGATAGTGGCAGGGGAATTCCCGTAGAGGTTCACCCGACCACAGGAAAGAATTCGGTGGAAACTATCTTCTGTAATCTCCACGCGGGGGGGAAGTTTGACGACGACGCTTACAAAGTCGCTGGAGGCCTCCATGGTGTTGGAGCTTCGGTTGTAAACGCATTGAGTTCATCGCTGACGGTGGAGGTAAAGAGAAACGGCTTCAGGTATTCCCAGGAATTTTCAAGGGGGAAGGCGATCTCTGACCTGATCGTCCAGGGACCGGCCCGGGGAACCGGAGCCAAGGTCACCTTCGTTCCAGATACCGAAATATTCGAGTCAGTAGCTTTTTCAAAGGATATTATAAGACGCCGTCTCGAAATAAAGTCCTTCCTTGTGGCCGGGCTGAAAATAAAATTTGTAGACAAGATTGACAATACCACTGAGGTTTTTCTGTATCCGCAGGGAATCCTGGATTATCTGGATAAACTAGTTGAAGATAAAGAGCTAATGGTGGCCCAGCCTTTCTATTACAAACATGAAAATGATTTGAAGCTGGAAGTTGTTTTTGCCTGGACATCGGAGCCGAGTGGCCAGATTTTATCATTCGTGAATTCCATTCCTACTCCAGGTGGTGGCACTCACGAAAATGCCTTTAGGAATGCTCTTACAAAGACCATGCGACAATATATGGAAAAACGCAATGGTCTTCCCAAGGGAGTCAAGGCTGTTACCGGTGATGACGTTAAAGAAGGACTTGTTGCCATCCTTTCAGCCTATCTCCATGGAAATCTGGAATTTCAGGGACAGACCAAGGAACGCTTAAACAGTCCTAATGCCCAACAAATTGAGCCTGTTATCAAAACGGCCTTTGAAACGTGGCTGAGTCAGAATCCAACCCAGGCGGCAGCCATCAGCAACAGGATAACTTTCGCCGCACAGGCTCGCGTGGCCTCCAGAGCTGCCCGGGATGAGGTAAACCGCAAGGTGGCGACAAGAAGACTGACTCTGCCAGGCAAACTTGCCGATTGCTCCTCAACCTCAAGAGACGCTTCAGAGCTGTTCATAGTTGAAGGAGACAGCGCTGGTGGATCTTCCAAACAGGCCCGAGATAGAAAATATCAGGCCATTCTTCCTATCCGGGGAAAGATTCTTAATGTCGAGCAGGCTTCAGGAGAAAAGCTCAAGGCAAACAGGGAAATTTCGAACCTTGTGCTGTCTGTTGGAACAGGAATGGGCAAGTCTTTCGACTACTCAAAGCTTCGTTACGGTAAAGTCATAATAAATACGGACGCTGATGTTGATGGACATCACATTGCTACGCTTTTACTGACATTCTTCTACCGATATTTACCGGAGCTTGTCCGTAAAGGGCATATATATCTCGCAATGCCTCCTCTGTACAGAATCAGGATAGGTTCGGGCAAGAAAAACCTCATAAAATATGTGTTTTCTGACAAGGAAAAAGACGCTCTGCTGAAAAGGCAAAACGGAAAAGAGGTGGAAATACAGAGATTTAAAGGGTTGGGTGAAATGGACGCTTTGACCCTGAAAAGCACCACCATGGACCCAGCTACGAGAACCATTCTGAAAGTTTCGATCGAAAACGAACCCCAAACGGACGAGATCTTTGATACCCTTATGGGTAAAGATGTGCGCAAGAGGTTTGTGTTCATCAAGGAACACGCCAGGGAGGTTCAGGAGCTAGACATTTGACTCCAGTATCAATATCGAACCAGTGGACCTGTCCCTGAAAATGCTTAGTTCTTAGTTGCCTCGATTTTTCTATTGGAATCAATTTCTTCCATGGCTGCTTTCATTAGACGTTTTGCCGGATCATAGGTTTCCTTTTTGAGGCTGTCATCCAGGATGGAAATTACTCGATCCGGAGCTTCACGTCCGAGTCGTCTAAGAGAGCCGATAGTTGCCATGCGGACCCGATGATCTTTTTCTGCAAGATCTCTGGTCAGGGCTGCAAAGACATCCTCCGATGGCTTGTTTAAATTACTCAATGCGCTGATAGCCGAAATCTTTACCCGGATGTCAGAGTCAGATGTCATGGCGGTCAGAGCTGATACAGCCTGGTCTGATTCGTTTACAATTCCTTTAAGCACTGCTACTACGACCAACCGATTCTCAACTTCAGGGTCATCCAGCATGCCTACCAGCGGAGCCAGGAACTCTCTCCAGTTCGACTTGAATTTCAGCAACCCTATCAGGGACTCTTTCCTGTCTATAGGGTCATCAGACTCGAGGGATTTAACGAATATGGGCAGCGAGTAGTCGCCTTTTTCATCCAACGCAGATACTGTGTCCAGCACCTCGGAACGCATTGATGCGTCTGAGCCTTTGAACATGGCCGCCACCTTGGGCAATGCCGGGGCCGCCTCCTTTTTCATCTTCCTGAGGGCCGGCAGGGCAAATCTCGCAGCGCTGGATTCGTTGTCATCGAGGGCTTTCATCAAAAGAGGCAGAACCTTGTCAGGATATTCAGGACCTATGGATGCCAAAGCCCTGGAAGCTGCCTTTGCCGTGGCCTCACTTCGGCTCCCAAGTGACTCTGCTATCTGCGGTAGTACAGTGTCATCATACTTGCCCATTAACGCCAGAGCGATGACTGCGTTGGATCTCAATATCCCGTCCTCGTCCGATAGCTTCTGTCTGAGGAATTCCTCTACCGTCGCATCGCCATTGCCAAGTCTGCCCAGCGACAGCACGGTAGATCTGCGGACTTCTAAATTTGGATCAGCAGCGGCTTTCATGAGGGCCAAGAAGGCATTGTCATCCTTTGGAAATGAACCTAAAGCCTCCGCTGCGGCGCTGCGAACCTTGGGACTTTCATCCTGCAAAGCCAGAATCAAAGGCGGCACGGCCTTTGCCGGCCTGTTTCAGGAGCATCCTAACTCGAAAGCCGCCTTGGCTCTGATGTCAACATTCGGGCTACCCAGATCTTTTATGTGCTCATCAACAGAATCAGCCGTTGAATAGCCCGCGCCAGCAAACAACAAAACGGCAACCAGCCAGACAAAGATCAGCGTTCGTTTCATTCAGCCGAGTTCCTTTTACCAAGGACTTCCCATTTTTTCTTTTCAAGAAAATCCTTGTCAATTTTCAGAAATCCCTTTTGTCCAAAGAGAGAGAATCTTAACCACTGAGAGGCAAAATAGAGCATTGCCACATCATCTTCCCGGATCTTCTCCAAAATGTCGTCATCGACTTTGAATTTCTGAAGAAATGTCGATTCGAAAACAAATTCCCTGAATCTGTCAACGTCATAGATGGCCATGAGGAACATGTCCTGCATCCTCTGATCCGCAATCTTCTCCTCCCAAAGGAGATCAGCATGCATCACGTCCTTCATGTTGTGATCTATGTCGTCATAGTCGTATAAACCTTGCTCACTTCTCCACCGCTCTACTGTCCATTCCTCATCTTCGCCAAGTCCATGGCACTTTTGCTGATCGACCGCAAATGTAAACTCCACTCCCTGCTCTGTGTCCAAGGGGTACAGTCTGCAGGAGTAAGGCCTGCTATCGTAAACGGAGCAGCCCTGGTCAGTCACAAATTGACACTGCTTTTTTTCGTCCTGAGACATCTTGAGCGCCAATGCCGGTAGACCACTTTCTCTTGAAACCAGAAGGTGAGTGTATGTCTCGATGAAATCGGTCGATGATATTCCGAGCTTTTTTCTCAAACGCACCACATCGAGTGGGTTGAGCAAAATGGTGACATCCCTGCAACACGAGTTAAAACAGTCTATCTTTTGGTGACACCTGAATTTAAAGGTATCGTCCCATGTTAAGAGTTTGGAATTCCCGGATGCGGCATCCTTGAGTTTCATGAATATTTCCTTTCAGGTAAACTCCGTTTAGTTTTCTTTGGGCAGCGCTGCGCTTACGCGGAGAAGGTTCTCCTGAGCCTGTGATGTCCCGGGAGCAAGCTCAAGCGTTTTTCTAAAACATTCAGCGGCCTTTTCAAGATCTCCCAGTAATTCGTAGGCAACGCCCTTTTGATGATGGGCCCCAACGTAATCCGGCCTGTACTGAATGGCCGTGTTGAAACAATGAAGCGCCTTGGAAAAATCCCGCTTACTTATGAGCCAGATCTGACCCATGTTGTAATATGCCGCCACTATGCCGGGATTCAGTGAAACCACTTTCTCAAAGACTGCCAGCGCATCATCGTCCTGCTTCAAATACGAATAACAGACTCCAAGATTATAGAGTACCGAGGGATTGTCGGGTGACACTCTGAGAAGATTCTCAAGCCTGTGGCAAGCGGCCGTGTGATCCTCCGCTTCAAGTTCGGTAAAAGCTCTCTGTAACTGAACCTGGACCAGAAAGAAATTTGTTCCGGAATCTGGGTCCTGGGCCTCAAGACCAGCAATGATGTCCTTAAGGTGCTGAACCTGGTTGGGGTCCGTGGTCAACATCAAGCATTCCTCAAAAGCCATTTTTGCCTTTTCATATCTGCCGGCGCAACCCCTGGAAACTCCTAAACGGTAAAGATTCTCAGCACGTCTCTGAGACGGACCACAAGCCAAGGCTTTCTCAAAAAATTCCGACGCCATCAGATAGTCTTCCTGGCCATCGTAACATGCAGCTATAGCTTCATAAATTGCCGAAGGCTGATGGGTCCTGTCAACAATAGATTTAAAATCATCTATGGCATCCCTCCACAAGCCATCGGACATTTTCTTAAACGCAATAGCCCTGATGTGAGAAACCTCGTCAACATCACTCTGTGAAGCTAAGTCCTTCTCAAGACAACAGTTTTTATATTTCGATCCACTGCCGCAAGGACAAGGTTCGTTTCTGGCGACCGGTTTCATCGTGAACTCCTTGGATTCATATTTCCACAATCTTCCATTATAGGACATCGAGGCTCAGGCGACAAGATAATCTATGCGTGATTAAGACAAATATAAGAATAACTTTGTCCAAAAATCTCTTGACAATATTAAATGGATTTGATTGAATCCAGTACTCATTATTGATAAGGCTATTCTAGGGGCCTAGCAGGTATTCAATTTCTAAATTACAGCGCAAACTCAGTTTTTGTAAGAGATCAAATGGTCAAAGTGTCCCTCGGAAGGTCCGAAATCTTTCGAGTCTTCTTGAGATTACTACAGGAGTTAACAGGCTGGCTGGTCTCGGTTCAGCCGGTCAGGTTTTCATGTGGTAATCTGTTTTGACTTTTTACTCTGCTCCTTTCGAGTCAACTGGGCCATTGTGGAGATAAAGGAGGAGCCTGTAAAAGATCGAAACCCTGTAGGCGAAACGTGTCGAGAGAGTCTCTAGACTCTAACAAAGCTCAAACCAACTAGGAGGTTAGTTCATGCCGAGTTATGTTATTTTGGAGAAATGCGATGGTTGCAAGGGCCAGGATAAGACCGCTTGCATGTACATCTGCCCCAACGACTTGATGGTTTTGGACAAAGAGAAGATGAAAGCCTGGAACAGATCCCCGGAAATGTGCTGGGAATGTTACAGCTGTGTCAAGATTTGCCCTCAGCAGGCTATTGACGTCAGAGGCTACGCCGACTTCGTTCCTATGGGCGCCTCCTGTGTTCCTCTGAGAGGTTCAGAAGACATTATGTGGACAGTCAAGTTCCGCAGTGGTCAGGTAAAAAGGTTCAAGTTCCCCATCCGCACAACAGCGGAAGGCGCAGCGGCGCCCGATGGTGGATACGGTGAAGTTTGCACAGACTTGGCTTCACAGTGCCTTTACAACGAGCCCACGGCTCTCAAGCTGGCAGACCTGCCCACAGTCAAGAAGTAATTGAGGAGGAACCAAATATGGCGAATTTTGAAACTGTAGAAGTTACCACTGATATTCTGCTCTGTGGCGGCGGTATGGCTGCTTGCGGCGCGGCAGTTGAAGCGTCTTACTGGGCGGCCAAGAATGGCCTCAAAGTAACACTAGTTGACAAGGCTGCTATGGATCGTTCCGGCGCAGTCGCAATGGGTCTTTCCGCTATCAACCAGTACGTTGACATCAACGCTGGCGCGAACACAGTGGAAGACTATGTCCGTTACGTCCGCAACGACCTCATGGGCATCACCCGTGAAGACCTCGTTTATGACATAGCGCGTCACGTTGACTCATCAGTCCACCTTTTTGAAAAATGGGGACTCCCGATCTGGCTGGACGCTGACGGCAAGTACGTTCACGAAGGTCGTTGGCAGCTTATGATCAACGGCGAATCCTACAAGGTTATCGTCGCGGAAGCCGCCAAGAACGCCCTCACCAAGTATGGTCACGAATATTTTGAGAGAGTCTTTATCACCACACCAGTTATGGACGGTGATCGTATTGCTGGCGCCGTCGGTTTCAGCACACGTGAAGACAAATTCTACGTATTCAAGGCCAAAGCGGTTCTGGCTGCCATGGGTGGCGCGGTTCACGTATTCAAGCCTAGAAGCTCCGGTGAAGGTCTTGGTCGTGCATGGTATCCACCATGGAACTCAGGCTCCAGCCTCTATTTTACCCTTATAGCTGGCGCTGAGCAGACCTGCCAGGAAGTCCGGTTCATCCCTGTTCGTTTTAAGGATGCTTACGGTCCAGTCGGCGCATGGTTCCTTCTGTTCAAATCACGTGCGACAAACGCCCTTGGCGGCGAGTACATGGTTGAGCGCAAAGACGAGTTGGCCAACTGGGGTTCATACGGCGCAGTGAAGCCGATCCCAGCCAACTTGCGTAACTACCTCGGTATGTTGGACGAATTCGAAGGCAAGGGTCCCATCTATATGAGGACAGAAGAAGCCATTCAGAAGATCGCCAACCAGTATGCCGATGATCCAAAAGCTTTCAAGAAGAAGATGAAAGAGCTTGAGGCTGAAGCATGGGAAGACTTCCTTGACATGACGATCTCACAGGCTATTCTCTGGGCCGGAACCGATGTTCAGCCGGAAGAGAAGAAGTCAGAGATCGCGGCCGCCGAGCCTTATTTCATCGGTTCACACTCTGGCGCATCAGGAGCCTGGGTAAGCGGTCCGAAAGACCTCGCTCCACCCGAGTATTTCTGGGGCTATGAGTATATGTCCACAGTAAAGGGTCTGTTCTGCGCAGGTGACGCTTCTGGCGCCTCCAGCCACAAGTTCTCCTCAGGTTCACACGCCGAAGGTAGAGCCGCTGGTAAGTCCATGGTGCGTTTTGTCCTCGACAACAACACCCAGCCTGCAGTTGACATGGCCGGCGTTGACGCCCTCAAGAAGGATATCCTGAAGCCTCTGGATATGTTCGCAGAATTCGGTGGGAAGTCCAGCGACCCGAACATTAACCCAGAGTTCATGAAACCCAAAATGTTCATGTTCCGTCTGCAGAAAATCATGGATGAGTATGCCGCCGGTGTTACAGCTGGATTCAAGACCAACCAGTCCAAGCTCGAGAGAGCCCTTGAACTCATCAACTGGCTCAAGGAAGACTCCGCCAAGCTAGCGGCTGAGAATCATCACGAACTTATGCGCTGCCATGAAAACATTCAGAGAATGTGGCAGGCGGAAGTTCACGTAAGAACTATCCTGTTCCGCGAAGAGACCCGTTGGCCGGGCTATTATTTCCGCAACGATTTCCCGAAACTGGATGAAGCCAATTGGAAGTGTTTCGTCAACGCCACTTACAAGAATGGCCAGTGGGAAATGAAGAAAGTGCCCGTACTCTCCATCGTTGACTAACCTCTAAACTCATGTTCATGACTCTGAGCGTCTCCCCAAAGGGCGCTCAGAGAAAAAATCGATACTGAGTAATCGATGAGGGGGCATTTGTGCTCCCTCATAACCTTTTTTTGGGGAGGAAGCATGGCTGGAGAAAAGACCGTACTGGTCGTTGGGGGCGGTATTAGTGGAATTACGGCTGCTGTTGAAGCTGCTGAAGCGGGTTGCAAGGTCATTCTGGTCGAAAAGCAGCCTTACCTAGGAGGGCGGGTCGCCCGGATGAACAAGTATTTTCCGAAGCTTTGTCCTCCCACCTGCGGCCTGGAAATCAACTTCAAGAGAATTCGTAAAAACCCTGATATCACCGTATATACTCTCGCAAATGTTGAATCGGTTTCGGGAAGCGTCGGAGCTTACACAGCCACGATTAAATTAAATCCGAGGTATGTGGAAGATCATGCGGCGACCTCCAAGTGTGTGGAGGACTGCCCCGCCGAAATATCCAATGAATTCAACTACGGCATGGATAAATGCAAAGCCGTACGTTTGCCTTATGAAATGGCTTATCCCATGAGCCTGGTCGCAGACGCAGACGCGCTCAGGGCTGTGAACGGGAGCGATCTGGGGGCCTTTATGGAATCCTGTTCATCCAAGGGAATTCAGATCGATCTCGAAGCGAAGCCTGAGACATTTACTGTCAATGTGGAGTCGATCATCTGGGCCACCGGATGGGTTCCCTACGACGCTACCAAACTGGACAAACTCGGTTTTGGCAAATTTCCGAATGTCATCAACAATGTTATGATGGAAAGGCTCGCCAATGTGGGTGGACCGACAGGCGGTAACATTGTCAGGCCATCAGATGGAAAAAAAGTCAACAATCTTGCCTTTGTTCAATGCGCCGGATCGCGGGACGAAAATCACCTGCCTTACTGTTCATCCATTTGTTGTCTGGCCTCTCTCAAACAGGCGACTTATCTCCGAGACTATAACCCCGACGCTCAGGCCCATATCTTTTATATCGACCTGAGGGCCTATGGGCGATTTGAATATTTCTTCGACAGGGTTCGTAATGATGACAGGATTGTTCTCACCAAGGGCAAAATTGTGAACATCACGGAAGACCCGGTAACGAAGGATGTCATCGTAGAGGGCGAGGACATAATGTCTGGCGAAAAGATTCGTCGGGCGTTTGACATGGTTGTTCTGGCAACGGGAATGCAACCCACCACCAGTATTGAAAAAATTCCTGCTTCGGGCGTGGAATACGATGAATTCGGATTTCTCGTTTCTGACAATGGAATTCACGCCGCTGGTGTGACGAGGCGGCCTATGGATGTAGGCACGTGCTTGCAGGACGCCACTGGAGCAGCTCTTAAAGCCCTTCAAGACACGGTGGGGAGGTAAGTTCATGAGTCAGAAAACTGGAGTATATATTGACACGGGGTATGGAATTGGTGAAGCCCTGGACATTGAGGCGCTCTCCAAGGTAGCCACCAAGGAATTCAAAGCGGCGCTGTGTCGGGCCGATTCCTACTGGACGGATCCCGACAAGCTGGCCATAATTCGCAATGACATTGCTAACGAGCAACTCACTGCGGTTTTGATAGCTGGTCCCTCGTCCAGAGTGTTCCAGAAGGAGTTTACCTTCGAGGGAATAATCACGGAGAGGGTTAATCTCCGAGAGCATGTTGTGTGGTGTCATCCGGCCAACGACGAGGATACCCAGATGTTGGCTGAAGATTACATGCGCATGGCCCTGACCAAGGTTGGCAAATACGAGGACAGACCCGCTTTCCTTGAGGCCCAGGAGAAAGGCATTCTTGTGATCGGCGGTGGCTACACTGGCCTCACAGCGGCTTTGGAGGCTGCTAATGCCGGATACCAGGTCTACCTTGTCGAGAAGGAAAATCAGCTCGGAGGATGGGCGGCAAAATTTTCCAAGGTTTTTACCGGCAAACCTCCTTATGACACAATTGTCGATTCTCCTGTTCAGGAAAAGATCCAAGCTGTTCAATCGAACTCCAACATCAAGGTATTTACCGGAAAACGCGTTTACAGCATTTCAGGCGCGCCGGGAATGTTCGAAGTCATCATCAGGCCTGATGGCCCCTGGAATGAAAATCTGGTGAAAACCCAGAATGAATGGCTTGCAGCGAAGAAGGCCAGGGAAAACACCGGAGCTGAACCTGAGCCGGCCAAAACATCCCAAGAGGAAATGGCGCCAGCTGAGGTATTTGTTGATGAAGTCGATTTCGCGCACGAGGATGTTACTGTTGGAGCAGTGATTCTGGCTGCTGGTTGGAGGCCCGAAGAGCCAACGGGAATGGAACATCTTGGTTACGGAAAATACCCTGACGTCATTACGAGTGTGAAGCTGGAAGAATTGGCCGCAAGCGGAAAGATCAAGAGACCGTCCGATGGCAAGGAAGTTGAGAGTATAGCTTTCCTGGAGTGTATAGGAGAAGATGTAGAGCATCCATGGCTTTACAGTTCAGCGGTGGGTTCCCTGGTGGCGCTAAAGCAGGCCCATTATCTGAGAAAGTCCAATCCGGAAGGACGCGCCTACATCTTCTACGACAACATGAGGGCGCCTGGTCAGTCCGAAAAATTTTACAGGGCGATGCAGGACGATCCTGGAGTCTTTATGTCCAAAGGGATTCCAGTATCAGTCACAAATGGATCCTCGGCTCTTTCTCTGGAAGTAAGGGACACGCTGCTGGGCGAAAAGCTAAAATTAGCTGTAGATCTGGTTGTGCTGTCCACGGGCATGATTCCCGTGACAAAAGATGCCGCCATACTGAACCTGAAATATAGGCAGGGACCCTTTCTGCCTGAGAATCCCTACGGCTTTAACGATTCTCATTTCATCTGTTTCCCATATGAAACACAGCGAACAGGTATCTACACCGCTGGTTGTGTCAGAGGCCCGATGGATTTTCTGTCCTGCGAGACAGACGCCACTGGCGCCGCTCTGAAGGCCATACAGTGCGCTGAACTTGTCTCTCAGGGGAAGGCTGTTCATCCTCGCGCAGGCGATGAATCATTTCCTCAGATTTTTACACAGAGGTGTACGCAGTGTAAGCGTTGCACCGAGGAATGTCCTTTTGGCGCTTACGATGAAAAACCAGACGGGACTCCATTGCCTAATCCATCGCGTTGCAGGCGCTGCGCCATATGCATGGGATCATGCCCGGAGCGAATCATATCCTTCAGGGATCACTCTGTAGACATGATTGGTTCGATGGTCAAGTCGATCGATGTCCCGGATGAATATGCCGAGAAACCTCGTGTTGTTTGTTTTATTTGCGAGAATGATGCTTTTCCGGCCATTGACATGGCGGGAATGAACAGGCTGCAATATAGCTCGTATGTCAGGTTCATTCCGTTGCGGTGTCTCGGGAACATCAATATGGTCTGGATTGCTGACTCTCTCTCAAAGGGTATTGACGGCATACTACTTATCGGTTGCAAATATGGCGATGACTATCAGTGTCATTTTGTGAAAGGAAGTGAGCTTGCCCAGTACAGGATGGGAAAGATATCTGAGACATTGCAACGACTGGTGCTCGAATCTGAGCGAATTCGGGTTCATCAGCTAGGTATCGATGAATATGATCAAATTCCGAAATTGATCGATGACTTCATGGAGACTCTCTCCGGATTTGATCCTAACCCCTACAAGGGCTTCTAAGGAGGTTCATTTATGGCGAAAGAATTTGTCGCTGAACCTGATCTTCAGTTCACAAAAGATTTAATAGCCGCCGGAGGGACCGACCTTAAGAAGTGCTATCAGTGCGCTACTTGTTCGGTCGCCTGTCGCATAGCGCCTGACAACAATCCTTACCCACGCAAGGAAATGATCTGGGCCCAGTGGGGTCTAAAGGACAGGCTCCTGAGCGATCCTGACGTATGGTTGTGTCATCAGTGCAATGACTGTTCGACACAGTGCCCAAGGGGAGCCAATCCGGGCGATGTCTTGAAGGCTATTCGGAAGATGGTGGTTCAGAAAAACGCCTGGCCGGGATTTTTTGGAAAATTGGTCGGAGAAAAATCAATGTTCGTCCTGGCCATTGGCATTCCCATCATCCTGGTCGGTTTTCTTCTCTACATTAGTGGATGGGGTTTTCCTGAAGGACCTGTAACTTATTCAGCTCACCACATTTCGCCGAAGAAGGACGGGTACATCTTCACCCCAGCGCTTCAGATCATGTTTACCGGCGCTCTTTTATTCGCTGTGGTTTCTCTTGTGCTCAGTCTCAAAGCCTACTGGAAGAACCTGAATGAAAACAATCCCCTTCCATCGGGTGTCCAGCCCAAGGCTTTCGTTCCCAGCCTGGTAGAGGCTCTTAGCGAAATTTTGCCCCATTCTACTTTCAAGGAATGCGAGGCAAACAATATTCGCTACTCGTCCCATCTTCTAGCCTTCTGGGGAATGATAGGACTAGCCATCACAACGGCCATAGTGGCGTTCAATGTTGATATCCTGGGGATACTCCCTCCGTCACTAAACGGTCCTGGAACAGTTCCTATCAAGATACTTGGTAATATCAGCGCCGTTTCGTTCATAATTGGTCTGTCAATTATGCTTATGCGACGTCTCACAGCTCCTGATCAAACCGGAGGAAGTTCATATTTCGACTGGTTTTTCATTTACACGATACTTGGCGCAGGACTGACTGGCTTGTTGACGGAGTTGTTCAGGTGGTCAGGATCTATAAACGGGACCTATATTGTTTATACGATACACCTGGTTTTCGTTATGGCATTGTTACTGTATCTGCCTTTTTCGAAGTTTGCGCATCTTGGTTACAGGACAGTAGCTATTGCATGGTCGAAATCGGTAGGACGAAATCTCAAAACGGCCGTTCAGCCGAACTATGTTCCACCGACCTCGGCTCAGACCGCTTCTGAGTAATCTGGCCAAGGTCTTTTATTCATACGGTTCATGAAACTGGAACTGGGAAACGCCAAACGATACTTCCCAGTTCCACTAAAAACTGACCAGACCCCTAAACGTACATTCGAGCGTCTATCAGCGCCGGTTAACACGAAATCCTCTGCTCAAACTTATCCCAAAGCAGACTTGCTACCTCATCGCCACAATCTCCAACTCCAGGATCGTATTGCTTTAAATACATACTTAGATCCGCAGTCCATCGAGTCCGGTCACAATCCATGTATCGTCTAAGGAAATTGCCATATAAGCCTTCAATCATGTAAGGAGTTATCCTCTCCAGTTCTCGAACTACATTTACAGCTTTATCATTTTGCATCATAAAATTATCCTCCGTTGATAGATAATTTTGTATTTCATCATCTTAAATAATATGTAGTAATTGAGACTGCCGTACAC
>CAZIVV010000230.1:0-7503 GCA_964542775.1 uncultured Desulfomonile sp. | reverse complement strand
TAAGTCCCCAAAGGGTTTCTACGGGGGACTGGGATTTCCGACTTCGAATGGAAACCTGTTTCCGCATGCATTTTTGTTACCGGAGATCCAACCACCTGTCGGATTCCGCAAGCTTTCAGATTCTCAAGCCCTGATGGAGTTTGGAAAACCGGCCCTTGAAATGGTTCACGTGTCCGAAGCCAATGAAGTCCTCGGAGTGGTTTCGGAAATATGGGATTTTACCATTGATGAGTATGTAGCCACCCTCCATCGGAAGACCAGGGAGCAAATAATAACTCTCATTTCCAAAAAACTTGGATGGGACAGTGATAAAGCTGGTGACTTCCTGTCCAGGATGGTGGAAAGGAAGCATTTTCTTTTTCCTGAAGAGAATCAGCCTAAGGGGGCGCCCTACTTGTTCATGCGCAAACAAGTAAGTCATTTGATCAAGAGATTCGATAATGAGCGTTTGAACATTGGTTCAGAAATTATTCCTGCCAACGGTCTGGACGCCAGGCTGTTGAAAGATATTGAGAAATTGGATCAGGCCATCGAAGGAGCTGAGGATTATGAGAAACTCGGAAAACTTTTCCACGATGTCGAGATCGGCCTCCTGAAAAGATTCTCCAGATGGCTGGTCCAGAAGGAAGTGGTCGAATACGCAGATCAGTTCTGCTCAATAGTTGGGGCATACTTTAATTTCATTTATGGGTACGAACACCAGTCACCGCTAAGCCTTGGAGATCAGCGGGGTAAATATGTGGTTGATTTTATGACAGATTTCTTGCTGAGAAAAACTTCGATGGAGCCATGGGAATATACACTGGCGCCGTCTGCGCTCAGACTGCTGTACACATTTTTGTATGAAAAAGGTTATCTGGAAGAACCGCCAAACTCGATGATCGAATTTATTGACATAATTGAACCACACTTAATTGAACGCCTGAAGGAACAATTCAGTTAGTCAATCCGGAAGGGCTCTAACAGCGCTGACCTCGTGATCGTGACGCAGTTTCTCATGAGTAGTCAAAAGGTTTGCCAGGCTTCCCCAGGATCCACCCAAAAATTAGCTGATGAGCCAAAGGCTCTCCAATCTGCAAAAGCGTTACTCAAAAAATTGGAATGCGTTCGGTTAAACCGGATTGACTCCCATAAGGGTTACTATTCGCCAAACGACGGAAGTAAAAAGATTCAGCATAAGGAAGAACCTTTATCAATGCCCCACGAAGGTTGAGCATGGCATTGAAGCGACCATGAAAGATCCCGGAAACCACGTTGTGTCAGGTTGTTGATCAGCAGTGAGCCTGCCTATTCCATCAAGAAGTCATTGTAAAATATTCCTGCAGAGGGTTGAAAAAAGATAGGAAACGCCTTGATCTTGAGTCCTGGACTCGTATAAAGTCGTTTATCAGGGGATTCCGATAAATGTGTATATCGGAGAGAGCGATGAAGTTCCTTAACTTTTATGGCGGGAAAAAAGAAGTTAACCAATCGGTCCGGGGGACGCCATTGCTCAAAGCCTGGGAGGAATCACATTGAAGAAAAGCGTCCTGATTGCAGTATTTGTTCTTGTCGCAGTTGCAGCCGTGGCAGCGGGGATTTTGTTAAAGAAAGAAAAAAGCTCTTCAATTCAATCAGAGTCACAAAAAATTCAGATTTCGAGCGAAAAACCTAAAACTCTGGGGCCTATTGCAGTGATTCCCAAGGGGACTACTCATTCCTTCTGGAATTCTGTTCTTTCCGGCGCCAAGCAGGCCGCTAAAGAGCATGACGTGGAGATATTCTGGGCAGGGCCTGACCGCGAGGGCGACAGGGAAAAGCAGATTCAGATAGTCGAGGACTTCATTGTGAAGAAAGTGTCCGGTATTGTGCTGGCTCCTACTGATTCGGCAGCTCTCGTACCAGTGATCGACCGCGCTGCCAAGGCAGGAATACCGGTTGTTATAATTGACTCCGATGCCGCAACCAAAAACCGGGTGTCATTCGTGGCCACGGACAACTACGCCGGTGGGGCTGTAGCGGCGGAACACATGGCCCGACTTCTTGGCGGCAGAGGCAAAGTCGCTGTTATAAAGTATATGGCAGGATCCGCTTCTACAACGGCTAGAGAAAATGGTTTCACAGAGACATTGAAGAAGAAATTTCCCGATATCCTGGTGGTCGAAGACCGTTACGGGATGGACACCGTAGAGACAGCGCTATCGGCGGCTGAAGATGTGCTGACACGTCATAAAGAGCTGGACGGAATTTTTGCCAGCAATGAGTCCACTTCCCGCGGGGCGTTGCGAGCGCTGGAGAGTCAGGGGCGGACGGGTTCTGTCAGGATGATAGGTTTTGATGCGGCGGACGCATTGCTTGATGGTCTGGAGGCCGGGCGTATCGACGCTCTGGTGATCCAGAATCCACGTGCCATGGGATACAGGGGTGTGAGCAACGCTGTTGCATCGATCAAAGGCAAAAACGTTGAGGAGAGAATTGACACTGGAGTGGAACTCGTCACAAAGGATCGTTTGAACTCACCGGAGATTCGCTCTCTCATCAATAACGAAGGTTGATAAATTTGTCGTCGGCCGAAGGAAATTCCCCATTCGTCATTGAGATGCGGGGCATCAGCAAGAGCTTCGGCTCTGTCAAAGCGTTGGACGATGTGACTCTTCGGGTTGCTCGAGGGGAAGTTCACGGCCTGGTGGGAGAGAACGGGGCTGGTAAGTCCACCTTGATGAAGATACTTGCGGGTCTGCACATGCCGGACAGCGGAGAGATAGTGCGAGAGGGAAAAGTATGCGCATGGAAAAATCCCTCTGACTCCATTGCATCCGGAGTTGCCATGATTTACCAGGAACTTAGCCTTGCTCCGGATCTGAGCGTAGCGGAGAACATCTGGCTCGGGATCGAGCCGTCAGGAAAAATTTTCGGGACCTATAGCAAAAAAAAGATGCTTGAGGATACTCGTGCGCTGGCTGAAAAGCATGGCTTCAGCCTGGACCCGAATGAGAAAGTGGAGAATCTTCCGGCCAGCGCATGTCAGATCGTGGAGACGCTGAAAGCGATTGCATGGAATGCGCAGATCCTCGTTATGGACGAGCCCACATCTTCTTGCGGAGAGCAGGAAGTCGCTGTAATTCTGGGGATGGTCAGAAGGTTGCAGCGGTCAGGGACAACTATCATTTACATATCCCACAGGCTCGAAGAGGTGGTTAAGGTAGCCGAAAACGTCACGGTGCTTCGCGACGGGCGGGTTGCGCATACCGGGCCGATAAACAATCTCAAAATAGTCGATATTGTTACTCATATGGTTGGTCGCGATCTTGAGCGCTATTTTCCGAAGCGTAATGTCGATATTGGGTCTACGGTCCTGCGAGTCTCGGGATTGTCTTCGCGGAGTGTTCGGGACATCGATTTTGATCTTTGCAGCGGCGAAATTGTTGGTGTGGCGGGTCTTGTTGGATCTGGCAGAACTGAGCTGGCCCGTGTTTTATGCGGTGTGGATCAACCCGTTTCCGGTAGCGTCGAGCTGGAAGGCCAGGCAGTGAGAATAAAAAACCCTGCCGATGCGCTGTCTTGCGGGATTATGTATGTTACGGAAGATCGAAAGCGCACAGGACTGTTCCTTGAGTGTCCCGCCCTCTGGAGCATGACTTTGCCATGTCTGTCTCAACTCGGCATGAGGTATTTTCTGAAACTGGATAGCGAGAATGAAATTGCGCAAGAGACGGCGATCAAACTTTCCCTCAAGTGGCCCGGTCCGCAATCGCCGGCAAATTCTCTGTCAGGTGGCAATCAGCAAAAACTGTTGCTTGGTCGCGCTCTGATAGCTCAATCCCGGATATGGGTACTCGATGAACCAACACGTGGCATAGACATTGCCGCCAAGGTTGACATCTACGAACTAATAGGCCACATGGTCCAAAAAGGTAAGACGATTCTCATGATTTCTTCCGAGCTGCCTGAACTTTTCGGAATCGCAGACCGAATCCTGGTCATGCGCAGGGGGCGCCTGGTAGCGAACCTGGTGACTTCAGAAACCACTCAGGAGGCGGTAATGCATTTTGCCGCGGTGGACCGGGAGCTCCAATGAATAAGCTCGTTCGAGAACTCTTACCGTTTGGAAGCCTGATCCTGGTAATAGCCATTCTGTCTCTCTGGCAACCTGACAGCTTTCTTACTGTTGAAAATTTCCTCAACGTGCTGCGACGGTCATCGGTGTACGGCATTATTGCCCTCGGAATGACTTTTGTCATTATTTCCGGTGGTATAGATCTGTCCGTAGGTTCACTCCTTGCTCTGAGTGGCATGTTTTCGGCCGGGGTGATGATCTGGATTGGTGGACCGGAACCCAGTGTTTGGGCCATGGTTCTGGGAACCATTGCCGGACTTCTTACCGGAGCAGTGGGTGGTACGGTTTCAGGAGTGTTGATCACCAAGCTCAAGCTCCAACCGTTTATTGCCACCTTGGGAACGATGAGTCTTTATCGTGGGATAGCCCTGGTCATGTATGATGGACAGCCTATCAACGTGGCCTCGTACCGATATCTGGGTGAGGGAGCCTTGATGGGGATACCTGTTTCAGTCATCCTGTTTGCGGCGTTAACAGCTATGTCGGGAGCTATCCTCCATTTCACCAGGTTCGGTCGTCATGTTTATGCGATTGGTTCAAATGTCCAGGCGGCGTATCATGCAGGGGTGAAAGTCGATCGAAACCTGATCTGTGTATACTTGCTGGGGGGCTTGCTCACGGGTCTTGGAGCGATGATCGCAATGAGTCGAACAGTGTCAGCCCAGCCCACCGCGGGTATCGGAGCTGAACTCGATGTAATTGCCGCTGTGGTCATAGGCGGGGCCAGTTTGTCCGGAGGAAGGGGAACAGTCACTGGAACCATCATAGGTTCCCTGCTGATCAGTTTTCTGCGAAATGGATGCACCCTGATGGGAATCTCAACCAACGCCCAGCTAATCGTAATTGGTGTGGTGATAGTATTTGCTGTGTCATTGGATCAGTTCACCCGCCGCAAAGCGAACGACGCTGTCTGAGAAATTGCATGGCAAGCGTTACATAAAGGAGAAAAATTGTCCAAAACCAGGATAGGCATTTTCTGGCCCGGGGATTATCGCCCTAAACCGAACCAGTTGGCTCAGGCGAACGCCGAAGAAGCCACGGTTCAATTGGAGCGAGCTTTAAAGAAACTGGGACGCACGAGCTACCGTATTGAGGGTTTTATAACTCGACCCCACGAAGCCATCGAGAAACTTGGTCCTGTTAATGACCCCCTGGTAGGTGTCTTTGTGCATTGGTGTTATGGGCCTCACACTACGGATGGCGTAGTCGGTAAAGATAGCCCGCTTTTACTTGCAAGCAACTTCTCCGGACAGTGGCCCGGACTTGTCGGATTACTGAACACCGGGGCGTGTCTGGAGAGTCTTGGGCGAAAATTTTCTCGTGTGTGGACGGAGGCTGTGGACTGGACCGGGGACGATTATTTCATGGATCGTCTGGATGAATGGTGTAGCGCCGGTCGAATCGGCTATTCAACCGATCAAATCAGCTATTCGGTTCCAATATCCCCGGAGGCTGTGGCTCGAGCCAGGTTTGTAGTCGATGGAATAAAAAAGAGAAGGGTTTTAGCTCTGATGCTCGGGGACACATCGATGGGTATGATCAACGGCTATTTGGGCCCCCGGCGTCTGGCTCCTGTCGGATTTTCGGAACACAAGGTTGATCAGGCATGGATAATCGACCGAGGCCGTTATATTTCGGATGACAGGCTGAACAGGGCCATGGCTTTTGTCAAGGACAGTGGGATTCAGTTTCACTGGGGAGAGGAAGGAGCCGATGACTTCGATGAAAAAGCTACTCGGGAACAGTTACGGGATTATTTGACTGTGCTGGATCTTGTAGGTGAATTCAAAGCGGATTGCGTAGGTTGGCAGTATCAGTTGGGACTGGTTCCATTGAGGCCACCTTCGGATTTTGCCGAAGGTCTGTTGAATTCAGTTTGCCGTCCAGAAAGCAACGGCGATGTAATTATAACTTCCACGGAGGGCGATCAGGGCAATCTTGTTCCAATGGAGCTTATGAAGAGGGCTCTGAAGACGAGGGGTCTACATCCTGCGGTGATGTTCCACGACGTGCGCTGGGGCGCCAGATATCAGGGGAGGTTCTTGTGGGTCTTGCTTAATTCGGGTTCTTGTGGAGGTTACGCCATGAGTGGCGAGCCTGATAGTCTCCATGGGGTTCACTCGTACCGGCAGCCGGCTGAATATTTTCCTATACCAGGAGGAACGTTCTCCGGTGAAGCCAAACCGGGAGCTATTACATGGGCTCGGGCCTATCTGAAGGATGATGATCTCTGGATGGATCTTGGGCGAGGTGAGGTCATGACGCTGCCTGAACAGATTCGCGAACAATGGTGGCGAGGAACCACACGTCAATGGCCATTTATGGCGGCTGACCTCGGCGTCTCTCAGGAAACGCTGATGGCGCATTATATGAGCAACCACATAGCGGTCGCCTACGGCGATATCCTTGAAGAAATGGCTGCGTTGTCGCAAACGCTTGGTTTCAAGACGCGCTTTCTTGGAAGGAATGGATGACATGTCTCAAAGCCACCGCTGCTATATCGGTATCGACGTGGGAACAGGGAGCGCTCGTGCGGGTGTCTTTGACGCATACGGCAGAATGCTCGGACAGGGTTCACATCCCATAAAATTATGGAGGCCTCAGGCTGAACTCGCTGAACAATCTTCAGATGATATCTGGCAAGCCTGCTGCAGGGCAACACGTCAGGCGCTTAAAGAAGGTGACATCGACACAGGGAATGTGCGGGGAATCGGCTTTGACGCTACCTGCTCACTGGTGGCGCTGGACGGGAAGGATAGGCCCGTAACGGTAAGTTCTAGCGGTGAAGATGAAAGAAACGTAATTGTCTGGATGGACCACCGGGCCGTAGAACAAACAGCACGTATAAATGCGGGAGATCATGAAGCGCTGAGATATGTGGGAGGGAGCATCTCACCAGAAATGGAATCCCCCAAACTCATGTGGCTCAAGGAAAATCTACCAGATAGCTGGAAGCGGGCACGTCGCTTTTTTGATCTGGCAGACTTTCTGACTTACCGTGCCACTGGAGATGAAACCCGCTCCCTTTGCACAACAGTCTGCAAGTGGACCTATAATGGTCATCTGGAGCCGACATCGCCTCTCAGCGTAGGGAGGTGGGACGACACCTACTGGCGATCCATAGGGCTAGGTGAAATAGTGACGCAGGGTTATCAGCGGATCGGGTCTCGTGTAAGACCGATGGGTGAACGCATCTCGAATGGCCTCACTCAAAGCGCTGCTCTGGATCTTGGTCTCCAACCCGGAACGCCTGTCGCCGTGTCCATCATAGACGCCCACGCTGGTGGGGTAGGTGTCATAGGGGCGGCCACTTCTGAGGGCGATATTCCGGATCTGGAAAAGCGACTGGCGCTAATTGGCGGCACATCGAGTTGTCACATGGCAGTTTCGAAACAACCCAGATTTGT
>CAZIVV010000229.1:0-1694 GCA_964542775.1 uncultured Desulfomonile sp. | reverse complement strand
TAGGGAATCATTATAACTCATTATAAAGCAGCAGGAAATGAGTTAAAGGTTGCTTGTCTGTGTCGTCCACATTCTTGAACGCGGGGCTATGGAACCAAATAACTGATGGATAACAAAAATCTTAATCATAACGTTGTGCTTGTAATAGACGACAACCCTGTGCTCATGACTGCGACATCCAGAGCCCTGGAGAAAGCGGGCTACGAGGTTCTTCGGGCAACCAATGGGGAAGAGGGACTGGACATGGCGCTCAAGCACAATCCCGGTCTGGTTCTGCTTGATGTTGTGATGCCCGGCATGGACGGTCGCGAGGTCTGCCGCCGCATCAAGGCCGGCCAGTCTCCCGTAGACTCTTATGTAGTTTTGATGTCGAGTATAGAGACTGACTCTGATTCCCAGGCGTTCGGCCTGGAATCGGGAGCAGATGGATATATTGCAAGGCCGATCTCCAACCGTGAGCTTGTAGCACGCACGGAATCCATGTTTCGCTTGAAGCGTGCGGAAGACGCCCTAAGGGATCATCAGGCAAAGCTGGAGGAACTTGTCGAGGAGCGCACCGCTGAACTAAGGCAGAGCGAACAGATGTTTCGTTCCATGTTCGAAAATTCGATGGACGGTGTTTTGTACACTTCTCATGACGGGACTATCCTGATGTGCAATCCGTCGGCATGCAGGATACTTGGAAGATCCAGTGAAGAAATCTGCAAAGCCGGACTTCAGGATATAGCCGATCCGGACGATTCCAGTTTCGCGAGGGTCATGGAACTTGGGAGTCAGGACGGTGATGCGGCGTTCGAAACAAATTTTATTCATGCAGGTGGCGCTAAGGTTCCTGTCGAAGTCTTCTCAAGCGCTTTCAAATGTTATTCTGGTCGGGAAAGGGCGACATTGTCGTTTCGGGACATTTCCGAGCGAAAAAAGATGGAATCAGCCATTCAGGAGACTAGAGACAATTTCCTGGCTTTCTTTGAAAGCATTGACGACCTGACAATGGTCACCACATACGAAGGAGAAGTCATTTTTTTCAACCCCGCAGTTTCCCGCAAGCTCGGGTATTCTTCGGAAGAGATCAAAGCCCTCGGAGTTTTGGGTTTGCATCCACCCTCCAATCGTATGGAAGCAAAGGAAATATTTTCTCAAATGCTCAGAGGGGAAAGAGATGTATGCCCCCTTCCCCTCCAGAAGAGGGATGGGGATTTTCTGGCTGTGGAGACCCGGGTATGGCACGGCCGCTGGAGTGGACAGGACTGTATTTTCGCCATTTGCAAAGACCTGAGTGAGGAACAGGAGTTGCTTCAGAAGTTTAACCGTATTTTCAGTCTCAATCCCACGCCTATGGCTGTAAGCAGTATGCCGGAACGAAAATTCACCGAAGTCAATGACGCTTTTCTCTCGGTTCTGGGTTTCTCCGAACCGGAGATAATCGGCAAGACCAGCGCTGAATTGGGGCTTTTTGTGAGTCAGACCAGCCAGGATAACCTGGCCCAGCAGCTTCAAAATTCCGGAAGGGTCAGGGACGTTGATCTTCAGGTTCGCACCAAAGGTGGAGACATTGTCGAGGGTGTATTCTCAGGAGAAATAATTGAGAACCACGGCAAAAAGAGTTTTCTCACGGTAATGACTGATGTTACCGAAATCAGAAAAGCCCAAATAAATGTCAGAAAGAATGAAAAACGGTTCAGAGAGTTGGCTGA
>CAZIVV010000228.1:0-8876 GCA_964542775.1 uncultured Desulfomonile sp. | reverse complement strand
GGCGAATATCGGAGCGCCCTTCTTCTCCGTAATGTCAATCCCGTTGTGAAATGCGCCACGCCTGTAGCCAAAGGCAGACGTCAGAGTGCCTGTGGGAAGAGGAAAGCGGAGTTCAGTCCTGATAAGTTTCTTGAAATCCTTTACCTTCGGGCCATTGATTTTCTGTATCTTTAAGGCGTTTTCTGGCGCCTCACATGCCTGAGTGATCTGATCCGATACAGCGCAGTTCCTCAAAATCGGCTCTGGTGAAGGCGTAGCCGATTTAGCGGCCCTGGATGCGCTGATAGAACCCAGATCTGCACGCTGTACGGAACTGGCTATCTTCGACAGCCCATTGGTGGAGGAACATGAACTGATCAGAAAAACAGACAATATTAGAATAAAAGCATGTGTCCGAGACATGAACTACCCGACTATCAAATATTGATCCGCTTAAACCGTCTAGCCGATTAATTCTGAGGAGTCAACCAGATTTTTTGGGCGTTGAAGATGTTGGCTCTTGCCAGAACGCACAAAAGGGTCCACGGCTCAAAGACAGATTTGATAACCCCACATATTTTAAAAGCGCCACTCAAACTAAAGCTGGCGCTATAAATCCCTCACTCATCCTTCAATAGAATAATACAGTAAATGACTGATTCTCAACGAACAATTACTTGGATCCACATTGGGCGACGCCACAAACAGGTGGCGGAGGACAAGCCGGAGGCGGAGTACATTTGTAGGCCGCTGGCGATGGTTCCGGAGCGCACTTGACAACCATTATTGGACCGACCTGCGGGCCAACTAGCTTTCTCGGATAGCAGCGAGCGGGAGGACAAGGGGTACACGGGGCCAATGGTGGCGGCGCTGCGCACGTCGGCGGCGGTGGCGGACCGTAAGTCATCGGCACGAGTTCACACGGATCTGGCGGAGGCATGTAGCCCACGGACAACACCGGGAACACCGCCATGCATACCACGAGACTCGTGGCAAGCTTCAGACGCCTGAGCATCAGACCTATCCTCCTTAAGCGACTTCCTGAAAAGCGCCAACAAAAACAATTATGGTTGTTACGAAACTGTATTGTAATGATACTATAAAGGTGAAGATGGGTCAAGAAAATTTCAAACGGAGATTGCCCTTAGCTCATAAAACACTTTGGCTTACCTTTATAACCTTTTGATATAGACATTATTTACAACCATTCAACCAAAGTGGCTCAACAACCTAGCCAAACTGTCTATTTCAGCCATGATGAGTTGGCTCGACTCCTTGCCGGTAAAATCGCGGTCGTAGGTGAAGCTGAGTGACTTCAAGACCATTTCCAGTGGATCCTGGTCTTGAGCTTTTTCTAAAGGGCCTGTGAGATAATAGTTGCTCTGGCGAATTCCCGTGTCGCTGGCGAAGGGCCAGTTTACCTTTAACATTAGCAGGTTGGAAAGTTGCTGCTTAATTTTTGGGTCTGTCATCATTAAAGGTCCCGGTGAACGACCAGTAGCGCCTTCGACAAGTCTTGTCATGCCCGACAGATAAGCTAAATCGGTGATAATCAAACCATAAGCTCTCCAGTCCGGTACGATCATGGCCACTGTCTTCCTCATGCCTTGATTCAATTGTTTCCACGCAGGGCAGTAGAAAGCTTTGCAGGCCATGGCCCCATAATGGCACAAACCACGAAAATCGGTCCCTCCATTCCCTGTCGAACACGGGTGCAACATGCATCCCACAATCAATTCATGGGGATCAAGGAAACCGATAAACTCGCATACATGAATGTCGGGATCTAACTGTCTGAGTCGACTCGTTTCACTGATGAAAGCCTTGAAATTGACCATGTCATCGACGTGACGTGTAACCCTTGCAAAAAGCGAGGACCTGCGGCGCATCTCGTGTGTCATCAACTCTGCTGAAGCATCAATTACATTGTAAATGCCGCAGCAGGCGGCGCAAGACACTTTGTTGTTGGGGCGACAAATGTTTGCGACATCCGGTTCGCCCCAATCGTGTTCTGACTCGGGATTCAAAGTGTTATTTAGCTGAATAATCGTAGAAGCCCCTACCGCTCTTTTTGCCGTAGAACCCTGCGTCAACATATTTCTTGAGAAGCGGACACGGTCTGTATTTGGAATCGCCAAACCCTTCATAGAGCACATTGAGGATGGCCAGACAGGTATCGAGTCCGATAAAATCAGCCAGGGTCAACGGTCCCATGGGATGATTCATGCCGAGTTTCATTACCTCGTCTATGGCTTCAACTGTTCCTACACCTTCAAACAGGGCATATATCGCTTCATTGATCATCGGCATAAGGACACGATTGGCTATGAATCCCGGGAAGTCCTGAGCCTCGACAGGAATCTTTCCAAATTTTCTCGATAACTCCACTGTTATGTCAGTGGTTTCCTTGCTGGTCGCCAGCCCATTGATGACTTCTACCAGTTTCATCACCGGAACAGGATTCATGAAATGCATCCCGATGAACTTTTCGGGGCGTTTGGTCACGGAGGCAATCTTGGTTATGGAGATGGACGACGTGTTGCTGGCAAGAATGCAATGTTGAGGCGTGATTTCGTCAAGGGCCGTAAACACCTTACGCTTAAGGTCCAGATTCTCTATGATTGCCTCAACAACAAAATCGGCGCCCGAAAAATCATTCAGACTGACACTCGGTTTTATTCTGGACAGGATGAGGGCCTTGTCATCTTCCGACATTTTTCCCTTTGATACCATACGGCCGAGGTTTTTGTCGATTGTCTGCATGCCTCGATCAACAAACTCCTGCTTGACATCGTTCATGATGACATTCAGACCGCTCGCTGCAGCTACGTGGGCAATACCATTACCCATTTGCCCTGCCCCAATAACTCCGAAAACCTTCACATCCATAATTACCTCCCTAGTGGTTTGAGTCATGCAAAATTACCCGCAAAATAAGCGGACAGACCGGTGAGAATATTTACTCTACCACATTTACAGGACAAAATGATCCTGTTTAGACCGACCAACCCAATTTTATTCCTATACAAACGAATTGACACAAAAGCGACAGTCGACTAATCTTGGAGTCAGGCGCCCGTAGCTCAGTGGATAGAGCGCAACACTCCGGATGTTGAGGTCGTAGGTTCGAATCCTCTCGGGCGCGCCAAAAAAATAAATAAAATAAGCCACCTAAACAGGTGGCTTTCTTATTTATAGTGCTTTTGACCTTGTACGCGCAAAAACGCTACAGCGTAATAAAATCCAACACTTAAACCTCAATGTGGAAAATCTGGTAAATGTAAACTGATACCAGAACTGGTACCAAAAAAAGTGGCTTGACTTCCTGGAAAGGGTTCGAGAGGGGACTATAACTGGAGGTTGTAGTGTCCTTTATTGAAGCAGCCAGAGAGACGGTCAACAGTTTCTGCAGATCCGGTTTGGAACTGGTCAATCAGAAAAAGCGTCACTGGGAATTGCTTGAGGCGCTTTACTACAATCGTATCGGTTTGCGTGAATGGAGCAACTGGTATTCGTACACCACCGAAGACTGTGATTGGGAATCTGATTATCTGCATTCACCAGGTTATCTTGTAGACGCCTTCGTAGAAAGAATCTATCCCCTCATCTTTACAGGCAGCGATTATTTAACCGTTGAAATCTGCGGGGGCGCCAGCCCGTTTCTTGAATCGAGCCAGGGTCATAAGGTCGGCAAACTGCTTCTCTCTCTTTTGGATCACGGCCAGATCCAGGCCAGGACCACGGAAGCTCTCACGGAGTGGGGCATTTACGGGACGGTTTTTGGAAAGGTTTTCTGGAAAGACGGTTTATGCGGCGAAAGAGGATATCCGGTTGTTCAGGTTGTTCCGATCTGGGATGTGATCCCCGATAGCCAGGCTCGTCACAACGATATTCAAAGATGGAACGGAATAGCTCATCGTGTTCGTCGGGACAGATACGAGGTTCTCGAGGGGTTCCGAGGCGGTTGGTATGAGCTTGGCCTTGAGGAGTTTTTAGAACGGTGGCCGGAAAGGGCAAACCGTGACGGTGATCCTGAATGGCTGGAACTCTGGGAATACCACGGGGTAGTCGGCTATCACGGCAAGCTCGAAGAAATAGTCATGACCATCGTTACTGATGATGAATCCAACTCCCCTGAAGATGGAATTGTTATTCGGATCGGCACACGAAACAGGGGTGGTCAGCGGCCGTTTGTATGTTCTCAATTTACAACTGGCCTTGGGTGTTACGGAATAGGGGTCATCGAAAGAAATGAGGACATTTTATTCCAGCTTTCGCAATTGATAGGCCAGGTCCAGGACAATGCACGGATCAGCGGCAACGCCTGTTTTCAGGTTTCGTCAACTTCCCCTGCCTGGAAAACTCTCGATGAAACCGGAGGAAGGCTGAGGCCCGGTCTGGTTTTCAAACTCGATACCGGTGACGTAAGCGATCGAATCAGTCCAGTGGAGATGCCACGTTTTCCATCCACGGAAATCAACAGCATGATCGAGTTCTTGTCGAAAGTGCTGGAACGACGCAGTGGCCTGGGCGACGTTGCAGCCGGAATAAAGCCACCGGGCGAGATGTCGGCCACAGAGGCTTCTTTGCTGATGAATGAGGCGCAAGTGCCCATCAGATGCAGGGCTGACCTGTTCGTCAGAAGTTTTCTGGAACAGGCAGGACGTCTGGCGTTGGAACTCATCAAAGAAAATATCGATGACGGTTACAGGTTGGTCACACTCGATGGCAGGGGCGGACTGCAAGATGAGGTGGTGACCGACGTGGATTTCGTGGGTGTTGAATACAAGGTATACGGTGGACTGACTCACGCCGACACGACCAGGATAGCCCGGGCCTCAAGCCTTGAGCGTGTGATGCAGAGTTTACCGGCCTTTGAAGAAAAGTTGAGATCCGAGGGATATGCAGTCGGATACGCTGAAATATTCAGACAATATCTGGATGCGGTAGGAGTAACCGGAACCGAAAAGATACTCAGGAATATTGAAGAAGCAAGTGTAGGCATGGACGCAATTCCGGAACAATCAGGGAGTGGCTGGTTTGAGGATAGGGGCAATGATGTTCAGGCGGTGGCAAGCATTTTACAGGAACAGGCCAGAGTAAACCGTCAAATATAACCTGGTTTGAGAGATCAGCGTAATCAAAACGAAAGAGGATTTTATGGAAGAAGATATTGTCCAGGAATCTGGGCAAGAGGCGGAGATTGCTGTGGAAGCGCCTGTCGATGAGATAGGGGCTTTAAAGGAAGAAATTAACAGACTGAAAACTGAAATGGAGGTTATTCGCACCGGCTCTGAACAAAAAAAAAGTATGTCCGAGGACCAAGAGGGCGTTTTGAACGCGAAATCCAGAGTAGAGGAGGTTGATAATCAATTAGAGACGTTAGTCGGTAAATTTGAGGGCGGCCATTATCGTGAGGCCATGGAATCGTTGCTCGACATAGTGAATGAGGCAAAGACCAGGGAGCCAGAGGTGGTGGCCGGCGGCGCAATAGAGCGTGAAAGTTTCCTGAATTCCAAGGGACTTGAGAATCTACATGGCAAGGCGGATCTCGCAATGGAGCTACGGCGTCATGGGATACCGAGGGCAGATGTTGTGAGGCTGTTGCGGGCCAGCGTCGCCAGGAATGAACCGACCAGGGTGGAGGAACCGACGGGTCGTGTGACTAGGCCCGTCGATGAAAACAAGGTTATTGAAGGCTACTGGAAAAAGGCGCTCGCATAAGGAGTAGTGAATGGCTAGTGATGATTTGACCAGTTTTTTGAAAGTGTGGCTGCAGAGCGGACAAGATGCGGAAAGACTTCAGAAGAAATTTCTGCTGGCTGGTATCGACGCGATAGTTCCTCAGTCCAGCGACGTATTTTCAAGGTTAAAACGGGGGCCAATAGCTCAGAACCCTACTGTTTACTGGACAGAGCGGCCTTCCTACGATGTAAGACTAAGAGGCCAGTTGACAGGCGGTGGACTGCTTTTTAGCGGGCAATTGCTTGGGTCTGATCTGACAGCAAACACGCTCTCCCAACACATACGACCTGGCACGATTCTTGAACGGAGCGACCATTTGCAGGTTAAGGTCACGGCCCTCGATGCGGAGAACCTGACCGCCACCGTTGTTGCTCACGGCAATACAGGCGAATTGAGCAACGACGCTACAGTTGTGACGTGGGATCTGCTGGGCGACGCTTTGAGCGATTACAACGTGACTCATTTTCCGAAGGGACTTGAGATTAAACAGAGACGTGTCGGGACGCAGATCCATGAAGAAACGTTTGAATATCCTCACACCTGGCGGAATACCGCTTTCGAGAACATTGCCAATAATGTCCAGGATCAACTCACGGAAATAGTGACAAACCTGCGTCTCAAGATAGCCAGATCTGTCCTGCGTGTCGCTCCGACATACAGCGACGGCGCTTATGTCACCGGCTCCAGCATAGAAAACCCTACAATGACAGGTCTGTGTCAGTGGCCGAGACTGATGCATGCAGAGCATGGAAACACCAATGTGTTCGTGAACAAGAGCGGAGCAGAGCTTGAATTAACGGATCTGGACAATCTGATTTTCTACATGGAAAACGACATGCATGCGGACTTCAATTCGGGGAGCTGGTATCTGATCTGCCACCCTGTCCAGCACATGTATCTCAGTGACATGTTGCTGACATATCGTCGCATGACCATGCAGGAAGACAAAATCGGCTACAGCGTGAATGTTTACGAAAGCAAGCGGGGCAAGGCTTTTCCAATTCTCATCGACTGGAACATGCAGGAAAACGTGTTTCTGGTGGCGAATCTGGCGGCGTGCAGTTGGGGATATTACAAAGGTGACGACATCTGGACAAAGGATCTGCCAACTCAGGGACGTTTTGAGCAAAAGCTTATTACCTGTCAGACATACGGTGTCGTGGTCAGGCGGCCGAGTCAGAGTGTCGGATGTATCTACGGATTGCCGACCACTTATGCGGCGTGAGGCATGTGATGGTGTTTGGAGAAAGGCGCATAACGATTGAAGCTGATTACAGGTTGACAGCATCTCAGGTGTCGGGGCGGGTCTGGATAAAGGTTCGGAAACCTGGAGTGAGGGTTTACCTGCCTTCGCCAAGGATCGCCAATGCTGGGGCAATAGTGGCGTTGGCAAATCAGTCTGACGGCAATGTTTTGATTGAATGCCCCGGGCGTTTTGAAAACGGAGCTGATGAGTTCACGCTTGAATCACGGAAGCTGGTTCTTTTGTGGCCATGCAGGGATGGCGAGAAGAACTGTTGGGTCGGTGGTGGACTTGATGGTCTTGAGCTGGGCAGCAATGAATATGGGACAGGCCGTGATGTTCCTGTCGAAGAGTCTGTTGTCGATAAAGGACATGAAACGGTAGATAAGGGCAAAAGCCGGAAGAGAAAAAATGGATAGACGATATAGCAGTCTGCTTTATGTGGGGATGATCGCGGGGACGTTGATATGCGCAGGTCTTGTCGCGTATCCGTTTGTCGATCCTCTCAAGTCTATGTCGTTGGCCAGGGCGCTGATACTGAGGGGCACGCTATTCGTGTCTGGAGTGTTTGGGCTGGTGGCGGCGCTGGTGATAATCGATGTGGTAACACCTGGTGATTGGCTGGATAGGGTCGGCAATGATGCGTTATCGAGTGCTATTTTACTGTCTGCTGTGGTCGCTGGTCTGGCATGGATGTATTGCTACGCATGACGCTCACGCTCTGAGTCTCGGCGAAAGAACATCCGTGCTTATAGAGGCCGAAATTATCCTGGACAAGCATCCTAAATATGTCTTTGGGGGTCATGAAAGTGAAGAACGGGGCCTTGATTGCAGCGGTTTTGTTTATCTAGTCTACAGACGGGCAGGACTGAATGTGGGACGCACAACGTCACGTAAGATGCGTCTGGGTTTGTCCGGATGGGATGGAGTGGAACTGGACGATGAACCCTTTCAGGTAGGCGATCTGGTTTTCTGGACCTGGCGTGGCAGACCTGATCGACCTGATGGTCATGTGGGAATAATAATTCGAATTGGAATATCAGAAGAGGTAGCTCATTCCAGCGCCAGACGTGGGGTGGTTCAGGATCCTGTTCAGGGGAGTCTGCTGGATGATATTAGCGCCAGGGTATCGATAAGGAACAAGTGAGGTGTTTGATGGCGGACAAGTTGTTTTACGAATCGGTGGATCCTGCGTCGCCATACGGTGAGCTGGAAACGGGCAAGAAATGGTATGAGAGCAAGACAATCTGGGTCAATATCGCGGGCCTGGTTGTGATGATCGGGACTGTGTTTGGAATCGAGAGCACGGTGGCGGCCGAAATCGAGGCTGCTATCCTGGCGGTGGCGAACATAGGTCTGAGATTATACACCGGTGAGCCTCTAAAGTAGGAATGTTATGCCAGTCAGTATCGGAGACGCCAGATTTTTAAAGGGATATCGGATAGAAGGTGTTCCATCTGATGGCGCAGTGCCGATATTTGACGCTGAACGCAGGGTATTTGAGTGGCGCGATTTTTATGAAGTCACCGAAAAAGTGGTTTACTTCTATATCCAGGCTTCAACGGTTTTGAGCGCGGATCCTAGGCCGGACAATCCGATAAACGGGTCCATGATTTATGAGATAGACACGCAAAGAGCTTTTGTCTTTATATCCCCGGAATGGCGAGCGATCGGATCGGGGCAGTCGGTTGGATCAACCAGCGAGACAGATCGACGGAACATACAGCTACTATTTCTGCAGCAGGCCAAACTCCTGGACCTTAGCGCCGGGAATGCAGTGGATGGTTTTTTCGATGCATTCGAGGACACTTCAGGCGTAGATGGAACGCTGACGCGGGGCTACTATTCGGAAACGGGGGCGTTTTATACGGGAGTGACCGGCTCTAGTTCACAGGTGGCGACAGTGCAT
>CAZIVV010000227.1:0-3390 GCA_964542775.1 uncultured Desulfomonile sp. | reverse complement strand
CTTCTGGAGTTATGACTTTACCACATTGAGGACAAGTTCTTTTTTTTAGAGTCACGCGTTGCCTCAATTCCAATTTTGTTCCACAGTTCTGGCATTTCCAAAAGTACATAGACATTTGTAATCTCCTGAATAGCTAGGATATAGGGGGTGAACTTCTTATAAAACTTCTTGATAGGTAAGTCACGGCATAAAAGGTCATTTAAAATTCCAAAACTAGAAACATGTCCTGCATGAAAGTTTTTTCTGCCTTTGTAAGAACCGGTAAAAATTTTGAGTTCAGCGGTATTAAATATGATTAATACGTTCCCATGCTTCACGGAAAATGTTTTGATCACAGATCTTAGGCGATAGCCAATAGGACGACTTGCCGTCTTTTTCATCATGTCCTGCACCCTTACGAATCTCAGAAGGCAGGAGAATAAATGCAGTTGGCGACGAAACAACTTTGTGTACGATAATCCAAAAATCTCCAATCACTTTGTCCAAAGAATTACCCAGAGGAACTGGATTCTTTTTACTCAGGGACTTTACCTGTATTCCGATATATCTCGTGGCATCGGAATTATACGCTATAATGTCGACTCCTCTAGCATTCCTTGAAGTCGGCATTACATTCCAACCATGCTGCGAAAGACGGTAGCAGCAGTAGTAGAGGCCAATGTTTCCTACGAGTTGTTTGTTTAAGGTCATCATTACTCACCGCTCTTGACAGCCCAGTCTATTTTGTTTTGTGACAAACTATTGTGGAAACCACGCAATTTTTGAATCATTTTTTTTATTGCTAGAACGATGCCTGCTTGTTTTTGAGTTCATCCGGCACTTACGATTTTTATGTTCTCAACTTGAGGGCAATTCAAAGCTGAATTTATATGATTGAGCAACTCATTTTTGTGTTGAAGTAACCAGTCAGGGTCATTTCCGGAATACAAGTCGATCTCCCAATTCGAGTAATAAGTAGATCCTCTTCGCTCATGAAGGCGGATATCACAGACGGCTTGACAATGGTAAAAAAAATTGACGAGTCGAGTGATAGATCGCCTCACATCTTCTGTTCCGTAAGATTTTATCAAATCAATTTGCGTTTTAGGCGCTTGCAATGGGGTTACAAAGATTTTGAAATTTATGGTATTGATTTTCTTTATATTGTTACAAACCTTGCAGAGTGTCTGAAGATTATTGATGGTGGCCTCACCTCCCAATTTGACAGGGATTATGTGGTCGACTTGCAACCTAAATTTCTTACTTGCCGCACCGCAAGCCTGACAAGTAAATTTGTCCCTAATAAGAATCTGATCTTTCAAATCCTCAGTTGGTTCAGACCCACCATCTCCAATCATTCTAGACTCCCCATCATCAAATGGCAATGTAGGTCCGTCAATTGAGAGCGATACCTGCCGCTGAATAGCAGCATTTAAGGCTGTACGAAAACGATCTAAGGTTCTATAGAATGACTGCCAAAGTGTACCCGATTCATTGTACAATTGTCTCAATTGATGTTCAATTCTTATTGCAGGGTCCTCATCCTGGACCATTTTGCTAGCAATTTTATCCAAGTCATGTTTGTCCCTCTCCTCAAACAAATAGTAATCTGGAGGACTGCCATTCTGAGCCATATGGCGGGCGATTTTGATAAGGTCAGTTTCCAGAGTCGATCCTATATCATCATTGTCTTTCTCGAAATAACTGTTTATCCACTCAGATATCTGAGGCTTCATCCACTCTTCAGCAAGATTTTCTTTGGCCCATTCTTCTGTTAGGCTGCCGGATATATTTTGAATGAATTTTTCGAATTTAGGCTTTGTGTGTTCGTAGACCATCACGAATTCCTTAAAAGTCTGCATCTCATCCATCTTTCCCTCAGATGTGTCTTCAGAAGTGTCGATTATTACATCTGTCTGATACCAGCCGACGGGTAGATAACTTAAGAATGGTTGAGGTTGAAACACTTTACCTGAGTTTATTTGTCGGACGATTTCTTCAATCAGCATTATCGAGATGTAACGAAGCGGGTAACGCTGGACTGAACTTTCGTCACCTATGGTACCTCCATCAAGTGATGGAGTAGCCCAGTTTATGAGACGTTTCCACTCATCGATGAACAAGACTATGTTGGCCTCTGACTTGCCGGGACCACCTCCGGCTTTTTCACCTCTCAAAGCCCGTCCTATCATCTGTGTCATAAGTATAGAACTAGCCGTCTGACGAGTTACAAACACAGTTTTGATGTCTGGAACATCTGTCCCTTCAGTGAGCATTTTCACATTTAATAATACATCCAGCTTTCCGGCTTTGAACTCCTCGATAATCCGCTGATTGTCACTAGAGGTTCGTTGGTTCCGAGCCACTACAGTACCGGGGTCGGCATCCACACGAGAAAAAACAGCGTCTGCCTTAATACCTTTAGCTTTGAGTTTGTCTTTGAGATACACGCATTGATACCAGCGGTCAGCAAAAATGAGGGTCTTTCCATATTGGGTTCGGTTTCTGTCATACTCATTGACGATGAAATCGTTTCGTCCAGCGTCTTCAGCAAGCTTGTTGATGATTTCCTCAACGTCTTTGTGATCTTCTACCAGTCTCTTGAACTGTGCATCATTGACAGTGTATTCTCGACCGGTAGGCATCTGAATGAATTTTGGTCTGGCAAGAATCTTTTGGGCTAAAAGACTTGCATGCTGAACCTCATAAATCACCCCCTGATCGAATATTTTCTTTAACCAACCACGCTTCTTCTCATCTGAGTAGGTCGGAGTGGCGGTTAAGCCTAGCAGATAAGCATTGGGGACGACTGAGCGAACTTGTTGAAGGAATCGACGACATCCATAAGCAGGAGCATGATGCGCCTCATCAAGAATTACGAAAAGCCTGTCTTCCGCACAACTCTCAATAAATCTTTCAAAATTGGTCTTGACCTTGTTACCAACTTGGTCAACAGCATCCACGTTAACGTTACTTATTGCTGTCTGAGTCGACATTATGAGAATGTCATCGGAAGTGAAGTCTATAGAGGCTGGCTTATCGTGCGCTGGGTGGCTGGAGACTTGTCTTATGTTTAACGAGGTTCTTTTCTCAACATAGGGAGCATTAGCACGGAAAGTATCACATGCCTGGTCGAGCAAATGGAAAGTGTGAGCGAGCCACAATACCTTGATGTTTTTGGAAACGACCGCTTCCAAAAGCCATTTCACAGTGGTAAATGTCTTGCCTGCTCCCGTAGGAAATACCAACAAGGCTCCCTTGCTCTGATCGTCCTTAAAATCGAATGTCTTGTTGAGTGCAGCTATCGCATCCACTTGATGCTGAAAAAGAGTTTTCTGTGGGGGTAAATCTGGGTTTTGCCTAAGTTCATCCAAATTCAGTGATATCATCACATGCTCCCTATCACTCCAG
>CAZIVV010000226.1:0-1983 GCA_964542775.1 uncultured Desulfomonile sp. | reverse complement strand
GTTGCGTTCCAGTGTCGTTCCCATATCAGGAATGGCCGGGTTGGCGGTGAGCAGGACCATGTCGGAGATACTGTCGTTTGACAATTCCTGTGATCGGGCTCCTTCTGAAGAGTTCTGGCGCATCAGCTACGCGCAAAATGGGAGCGTATTCCAGGGTTTATTGACGACGGACAGCAACCTGCCCGCAAATATTGATTTTCCGGCTAACACGGGTCATGCGCAAAACTATCTGACGGAGGAAGAGGCGGCGGCGCAGGTTGATTTCAGGATTTCCACATATTTCTTTATCAATTCCGAATTTGTAATCGAAGGACAAATACAGCGTAATTAGGGGGGAACAGATCGATGGGTGTCACGACATATCAGGGGAGAGCCAGGCGGGCGCTTCTGCACAAACAGAATTCCGTTTACTGGGTGGCGATAGGCAGGACTACGCCGTGGGAGAATGAGGCTGCGCCGCCGGAGCCTCAACCGGGTTCAGCGCAACTCGAAGAGCCGATTATTTACGTGAGACCGACCAATGTGTCGCTTTGCAGGATTGTGTCCAGCGGGGAGGATATTAGCCATCTTGGGACAAAATACGCTTTTGTGAGTGATGCTCAGGCCATAGATCAGAATGCGAGGTTCATGTACATTTTTGCGAGGTTTGATCCGACGGCTGGGCAGCCGTATAATGACTTCCGCCAGATTGCGGTGTTTTCCAACCTTGAGCCTGCGGCCAATCATGACGGCGATTCATGGCTGGCTCCGGCACATGTGGAGAGAGAGGGTTTGCTTGAGTTCCTGGCTCACGACATTGTGACGATAATGGCCAACACCAGGCTTGAGGTTGTCGAGGTCATGCTTGAGTTCCGCTAACTGAATGGCGATATGGGGGGAAACATGGGATTTTTAGATCAGAAGATGCATGACTACATGCTGAGGGCGCATGACAATTTTGACCCTCCGGTAATGCTTGCCACAAATAAAGGCGAGATTTCAAATCACACATTCCGCTACAAAAGCGCATTCAGGAGTCTGGTTGGGGAGACGACGGCAAGTGAGACGGTATCGGTCACGAACTGTGTGGCGACGCTTGATGGAGCGAATTTCGTTGAGTTGAAGGTGACCGAGGTTCCCAGGGGCGTCAAGGCTGTGAGGTATTTCCGATACCAGGAGAGCAGCCAGAAGTTTGAGTTTATTGGTGAGGTCACCCAGGCTCCGTGGGTCCTGAATGACACGGGACTTACTGCCAGAAACGTATACCCTGCGGTTGAAAACACATCGGGCAGGCCGGACTGGCAGGCGATACTGTGGAGACCGGGCAAGACGCTTCAGAGACCCGAGCTTCAGGACGCAAGCTGGATACACCACCGGGATCTCAGGAATGTTGCGGACAGGATACACAGGCAGGGTGACATAATAGAGGGATGCAACGAGCGCAAAGTGTCCGGGACCACGTGGAGTTTTCTGAACGGCAGGGTTTACATTGACGGCCAGTATGTCAGGGTTCCCAAGGGGCAGGTCACACTGACAGGTTTGGGCAAAGAGACCGTGGGTTTGATGGTCACTCCGGTGGTGGTCACTGACAGCAATGACCCTTACTTACGCAACCTTGATGAGGGTGTGGACATAGAATACTGCGAGGATGGAGCGCACAGGCTGACTTACGTCATTGAGTGGGTTGTGGATGAGGCGGGGATGGTCCCTGTCCGGGAATTTGTGGATAACGCTCCGCTGCTGGCCCAGACTGTCACTGAGCGCTCGGAGCTAGTCAAGATGATCGAGCGCAGGACGTATGACACGTCTGGAGACTATGTTGTCCGAAAGTTTCCGCTGATAATCGAGCAGGACTCAGAGAATCCTGAGAATCTCAAGGCGCGGATACTGGCGGGCAAGGCATATGTGACAGGCGCCGAACTGGAGACTATAGGGGCTCAGACTGTTGACATTCCGAAGGCTCGGGAGACTGATCTGCGGGAGAGCGCAGTTCTGGGTTCATAT
>CAZIVV010000225.1:0-3649 GCA_964542775.1 uncultured Desulfomonile sp. | reverse complement strand
TTTCAGCTGGGGATTTTGAAATTACCGAAGCCCACGGAGTAGCCTTCAACATAGTGTCACGCACCCCGCTGTATCTTGCAGCGTATTTCTTCAGAAAGAGACTCAACCTCATCCTGTCGGCGGCGGCCTGGAAATTTTCACGAGATGAAACAGAAGAATTCATAGACTTACTGGTGACTACGCTCATTGATCCATCTCGAGTCAGATGAAGCTTTCTCTGTTAACTCTGGCGTTGTGGGTTCATCTAACCGGCTTCATCTTTCGGCACAAACCCATGAAGTTATGACCAGTTATCGTCCTCCAAACATTTTAATTCTAGGTATGAGGTATCCGATAATTCCAACTACCATGACAACGACTGACAGGACCTGACCGCCGCTCAACCAGCCTAAAGCTCCTCCCCAGACAGGTTCGGTCTGTAAGGTAAATTCAATGAAGAAGCGCATAATCCCGTAGCCGATCAGAAAGAAACAGCTCAGATCTCCAGACTTCAGATTCCTCGAACGTACGCTCCACAGAAGGATAAACAGGAAAAGGCCCTCAAAAATAGCCTCATAGATTTGAGAAGGGTGCCTCGGGTGTGGTCCTCCTGTGGCAAACGTGACGCCCCACGGCAATGACGTGACGTGACCGTAACCCTCGCAATTGATGAAGTTGCCAATCTTGACCGCGGCCAGCCCAAGGGGTAAACCCAAGTATACCACATCAGAAAGTTCCCGCAGATTGACACGGCGCTTCCATATAAACAGAAAGCCCCCGACGGACATTCCGGCAAGCCACCCATGGGCGCTCAGGCCCCCCTGCCAGAAGGCAAGTATTTCCAACGGCCTGGAAACAAAAGGGGCATGGTTATAAAAAACGGCATAACCAATTCGGGCTCCAATCACCCCACCGACAAGTCCATAGAAAAGTAGTTCCGGCAAGCCCTCGACAGGTATGGGGCCCTTCCTTCTCTTGAGTTCGTTACGTGTAATCAGATACCAGACAACGGCTCCGATTGAATACATCAATCCATACCAGGTGCTGGCAAAAGGACCTATCCTGAAAATGACAGGATCGATGAATGGACATGTCAAGAGCGTGGTTAACATGAGGAGATCATTATAGAAGGAGCCATTGGATAAAAATAAGGGCTGGGCCCTTTATGTCTCGTATGTCGCGCTGAATGACAGATGTTCAAAACTGCTCCAATCAAATCCTGGAACGACTAATGGTCACTCAAACTGGAGGGTGTCAGAACTTACCTCCGGCAGACTCAGCGTAACCTACCAACTCCACGTGACCATGTCCATACACACTTTGGCCGTTCATTTTACCTGTGACGTTTACCGGGCCTTCCCAGTAATTAATTGTGGTTGAAGTGGCTGATACAATTTCATGTTCCTTGATCAGGACTCTGATTTCAAGTTCGATTCTGAATTCAGGAACCTTTATGATCCAGTGGACAGGGTAATCTGCCGAGGTGCTTGGGCTAATCCATGTCTCAAGAATTTTGACGTCCATTTGGTGGGCGCTAAAACGCATCGACGAGCCATCGGGATAAATTACCGCGCCTGAAGAAGTGTTCAGCAACTGACCATTAGTGTCTCGAATTATGGATATCATTATTTCATGACAGTTGTTCAGCGAAAGGCCAAACCAGTCCCAGCCACGTACCGTGCCAGGCAGTATTGAAGTTCCAAATTCGCGGTCCATGAAGCTGTCACCAGCTACACGATGAGAACACCCCTTCCATTTGAGTGACCCGGAAGTTTGCATTGATGTAATTGAATAATGATACGAGGCCTCTCCCAAGACTGCGCCTTTGAGGCTCAGGCCATCATGGCCGTTCAGTATGGGCTCTTTCCTCTGGGCAATCTCAAGATTGATACCAAATTCGTTTCGATCTGCAATCAGATGAATACGTTCTGATTTCTGAGACAGTCTCCAGTCTTTTAGCCACACATCCAGGTAGTTTTCATGAGCGCCAGAGGTCTTGAAAAGTGAGGTTGCGCCCCTTTCAAAAAAGACTGCCTGATTGTCTGTTATGTTGGTTATAGACAGATGTCCAACATATCCATCGACGCAGATACGTCTTTTTTTCTGATTCTCAAGCATCCTGGCAAAACCTTTTTTGACCATTTTCATGTCACGAATCGATTTGAATCCCATGGCCAGAGCGATAAGGACCAGATTAGACCAGCTTGAAAAGGCCCGCCTGAAGATGGTGAAATGATAGGCCCAGTCTCCCCCGTCTTCAGAAGCCAGACGGCCGTTGAGATACCACCATTCTGTCTGATAAGACGGGTGTTGACCGTGGTCTTTCGGAAATGAGAATAAGAATTCTTTGTCGGCCCGTTCTAGCATGATCTGTTAGTTGTCCACCGAGACCGGGCAAAAAAGAACGCATCCGCCAATAATGTAGTCATTGACCAAATTGTTCACGGTGAGGTTCAAGGGGCTTGCCACTCCGGTCCGATATTCTTCAATGAAATAACCGAACAGTAATTATCCCGTATATTTTAACTATAAAAATAGTTGTGGAAAATGAATCCGAGTCAGGATAACACTAACACCATAGAAAGCCAATTTTGTTCTTCCCTCGGTAAGCTGATGAACTGAAAGACAACTCTGAACTAATGACTCGACCAGGCAATCCAGGACACAGATTTATGACACTCCATGTCTCCAGGGGAATTGCTGCGTTGATGGTCGTTTTCTTTCACGCTGATTTACTTTGTTCCGCTGCACGTCTGAAACCTTTCGGCAATGTTTTTGCCTTTGGCGATTCCGGAGTCGATTTTTTCTTCGTGTTGAGCGGTTTCATCATGACATCCGTTCATTTTGAAGAGTGGGGCCGACCTGACTGCGCAAGAAAATATGTCTGGAGGCGTTTTGTCCGTATTTATCCGACGTACTGGCTGGCTACACTCCTGTATTCCATTCCCCTTCTTATAATACCATGGATGAGGGCCTCAAATCTCTCGTCTCCAGGAACATTTGCGCTGACAAACATATTTTTGTTGCCTTCAAATTCGTTTCTTGTAATTCCTCCAGCCTGGACGCTTCAGCACGAAATCCTGTTCTACGGCCTCTTCCTTTCATTGATTCTGAACCGTTATGCAGGGGCTATGGTCTTCTGCGTCTGGACAGCTCTAATTGCACTGGCGGCTGCCCTTGAGACCCGTCCAGGGTTTCCTTATAACTTCCTGCTCAACACTGTTAATTTGGAATTTGTCATCGGAATGGTGTGCGCCCTTGTAGCTGGAAAAACCGGTTTTCGCACAGGTCTTTTTCTGCTGTTCCTGGGAGGCTTGTTTTTTTTCGGGGCCTCAATTGCTCATGCGAAACAATGGCTTCCCGGGATGAGCCCGTTAGGCGGGCCGTTCATGTTTACCTTCATCAAAGGATTGTCGGCGGGCTCCCTGATCGTAGGTCTTGTCACTGTCGATCGTAGTTACCATTACCAACCAGACAGAATATTGACTCTTCTGGGTTCAGCTTCCTACTCAATATACCTCATGCATCTTCCTTCCATGGTGTTTTTTCTCCTGATTCTGATTGCGATCGGACTACTGGAGAAATTGAGCGCAGAAACCGTTTTTGCGGTTCTGGCCACGTATGGAATTTTGGTCGGCCTGGTTTTTTATGTATTGGTTGAGAAGCCTCT
>CAZIVV010000224.1:0-3183 GCA_964542775.1 uncultured Desulfomonile sp. | reverse complement strand
TGTTTTATTCTCGGCTTGTATCTTTACGTTACCACTGCATGCGAAGTGATGCCGCATTCCTGGTTCTTGTTACCCCTTGCATGTTTATTTGCCATGACACTCACTCCTGTGAGGTTTTTCGATGAGCTTGGTCTGCCGAGGCGTTATTCAGTGTACATCCCCGTTGGAAATCTGACTCTGATACTCGTGCATTTCATCATATTGAAGAAGATATTGTGCAAGGATGCCCTGCAGTGGCGGGGAGAAACTTACTGTAGCACCAGATACCAGCCCAAAAGTCTTGATCCGTCTTCCAGTTAGATGACTAACTTCATTTGCGATCCGGGTGGCGCAACCAAATATGGTCAACTCGCTTATGGACGCCTCATGCTCCTTACGCCAGGGAATTAATCCATCCGTCTGGGCAAACCTAAGGCGCGTGTGCTAAAAACTCATCAGGTTTTCAATGACCAGGGCCAGGAACTGATCATTTTCCTCTTTTGAAAAAAGACTCGCTGACGTAGAGAGGACAAAATTCAGTCGCCTTTTGAAAACGTAGACCGTCAAAAGCAATCTTGTTTTTGAAAGCATTTTATAAGGAAGCCCCAGGATTTCCTCTACTTTTAATTCGCCGACTTCAGTAAAGGCGGAATCGGAAGTTATTTTACCTCTCTCATTCTTTGGCCATATCACCCCTAAGAGTGTAACCGCTGATGAAAATTCATGCTGATCTGTTATAAAACCTACTATTTTTCTACGTATGCGGTAGGGAAAAATCCTGATAGCGTCCACCATCATTTTTATATTCTTAGTGAGTTTGAGATCAACATGATTTCTAAAATGATGAATGCGCCTTATTGCCAGGGATCTGACAAAACTCGCAGGATTCTGTCTGTCTCTTGGAGTGGATTCGAAAAAGATCAGGGAGCTGCTATTTTCGCGATCAATGTTTCTAAAACGTCCTCTCATGTTAACTGAAACAGAGGTGGTCAATAGATCTGATCTCTCATTTCTAGAGCTATTCCAGCTATCGATGGCATAGTGTGTGGAAGCGACCAGAGTATCAATGAGTGAGAGCCCCTGAGCCTTGAGCCTGGTATCCAGTTCGCGAAAATCCGTCTCCGACAGCACTCTTTTGGCGTGATGCTGCCTTTGGTCATCCTTCATACCACTACCAACCGGTAGGGTGGGCCTTGCGAATAAATTTTGTGCGGTCTGCTTGATGTCATTAAGGTAATCAGACAATAGTATTTTTCTTTTTCTGGCCTGTCTCTTTCGAGACCCAGAAAAAGAAAGGTATTCCCGGGACGAAGTCGCGCTTATTCCCGAAGTAGCCTGGTTGTAGACAATCAGAGTCTCCTGACCGACATCTGATGCCAGAGCGGCGTCTCCAGCGGCATGGTGAAGAACCCACCCCATCAGGAAATGCTCTTCCGATAGCTTTATGCAGTGAAACTCTCCAGGGACCTCGCTGAAAAGGTCCCATTCCCGATCCAGCCGGGCAGAAAGAGTATGCAAGACCTGATCGACAGAATTGATACAGGTATCGGCGCTGGAAAGATCATGAAAAAAAGCTGGCAATTTATCGGGATCTACGGGTGTCCATTCCAGATAGTGAAGACCGCGGACTCTCTTTTCTTTCAAATGGCTGGTTAATTGTGGGAATTTTGACGCCGCCACTTTGGCGGAACGCATGACTACCTCAACATCCAACGGCCCCGTCAAATCTATGAGGCAAATCAGAATGTTCTTCGTCTGAGCCACACTCGACAAGGCTAGCATCTCAGAGGACGATCCCAGCCTCCTCCATTCTTCAGACAAATTCTAGCCTCCATGAACCAGAAAATTATTTTAAGACTCTATGATCACTGAAGACAGTGGAATTACGGCGAAGTTCAAAGCCCTTCATAATGACTTGAAGGGTTATATCCGCGAGTTCGAATTCTGACAGGTTGCACAGATCAGCCCAAGCGACTTCCATAGCATCCGTTCCCGCTGAAATGACCCCTCCTTTTACTTCACACCAGTAATCGGCCAGTACGTAATGATACTTGACGCAGCCGAATTCATCGTAGAAGATCCTGTCCAGAAGCTCTACCAGACACAGGGGTTCTACAATCAATCCTGTTTCTTCAAATGCTTCACGGGTCACTGCTTCAATCAGTGATTCACCGAGGTGGACGAGACCTCCGGGAATGCTCCATTGCCCTTTGGACGGTTCATTGGCCCTGCGAACCAGGACCACCTGGCCGCCATTGGCAATTAACGCCCCAACTCCCATAAGTGGAGTATTGGAATATTCTCGCTTCGGTTCAGTCAATGCCAACGCCCATGATGCGAAAACCGCCCCAGGCCGATTCTTTTTCAGTATCGGAAATGAATTCGAATTCAACAGGCATAAATTTCATTCCGGAGCAATCCCAAACTTATGAAAACGGCAGAAAATCCTGCAAGGTAGCCTTCTTGGCAGGAACCTCACCTTTCAAGAGCGCTTGTCGGAATGGATTCTCATCAGTCTCCGCTACTGCTGTAGCAGGCGATTCTTCAACTGGTTTGGGAACATCGTCCGCAGTCAATTCACTGACTACATCGGGATCTTCAGAAACAGCTTCAAGAGTTTTGGAATCGTTATAGGTTTCTTTTGATGATTCCATTATTTCCGGCGGTGTCTCCAGGTTTGTTGAAGCGGCTGACCCGGATGCGGACGAATCAAGTTCCAGTTCAGGGACCTTTGGTGTTTCACCAGATTCCCCGGCTTGTTCTGCATCCAGTTTAGGCCCTATTTCGGCTGCTTCAGTATCAGTCGTTGACGAAGAGTGTTCCAGTTCCTCTTCCACCTGATCAGTATTCTCCGCTGAACCGGTTACCTTGCGTTTTGGCCGTCTGCGTCTGCGCTGCTGTTTTGCTGTTTTTTCGGTCTTCTCCGTTTGAACGGCCGTTTTCTCAGGTATTTCGACTGGCTCAACCAGTTGAGGTAACTCTATTTCCAACTCCGATATCAAGGAAGGAGGCTCTACAGAGAGAAAATCGGATTCATGCTCTCTAAGCGCCTCAACCACGATCTCAGAGTCTAGGGCCGAATGAGTGGCTTTCACGCTAACTCTTGCCCCGAAAGTTGATTCAAGATCCACAAGCTGCGAGCGCATATTATTCAGGAGGTATTCTGAAACCTTGGGAGGAGCAGTAGCGCGAACGTGAACAACA
>CAZIVV010000223.1:0-1866 GCA_964542775.1 uncultured Desulfomonile sp. | reverse complement strand
GTAGATCGCAGATCGGAGTTCGCAGATCGGGAAGAACCAGAAAACCGTTTTTGCCCGGCCTATTTGGGATACCGAATCATATCTCTTTATTCATTCTTACCCAACTCCGAACTTCGAACTCCGATCTGCGGGCTGCTTAGGATCGCCTGACATTGAAATATAAGCCTGGAATATAGAAGTCCTCTTGGAGAGCCAGTGAATTACAAATTCGAATGGGATGCTGGCAAGGCAAAGCTCAACATCAGGAAACATGGTATAAGTTTTGAAGAGGCGTTGACGGTTTTTGGAGATCCATTAGCAGCTATATTCGATGATGACTTCCATTCGCGGGAAGAACGCAGGGAATTGATCATTGGCCACTCAATCGCTGGCCGTTTGATAGTTGTTAGTTTTACCGAGCGTCCGGACTGTATCCTCCGAATCATAAGCGCAAGAGCGGCTACCACGAGAGAAGGTCATGACTATGAGGAAAACAGGAACATTGGATAGAGAGAATCAAGTTTCCGGAGAAGAGTTGCAGTCTGAATACCAATTTGATTATAAAAAGGCTAAACCCAACCGTTTTGCCGGAAAACTGGACGAGACCCGGGTAGTGGTTATGCTAGACTCTGATATAGCGAGAGTTTTTAAGTCTTCCGAAGATGTGAATGCTGTCTTACGGGCACTGATAGAGACCATGCCGCCGAAAAGAAGGACAAGGATCAAGGCATCGTCCCGGGAGCGTTAGTTGGGAATTGGGAGTTAGGAGATGGGAGTCGGTAGATGGGGAATACAAATTCCCGTACACAATCCCGTCATTCCCTCGAAAGAGGGAATCCAGTTCTTTTGCCAGCTCCCATGTTTAGACTCATTAATTACTGCAATGAGTTGACGTTGTGAACTGATTTGAAAGTTCTCATGCGAAAGAAAATAATAGATTTCTGCAAACAGGGGGACGCCAAGGCCAGGAAACTGTTATATGCGTGGTTATTCGAGACGGAGAATGCAACATGGGAAACACCCTCGGACATCAGGAGGACCAGCAGAACCGCCGATTTTCTAAAGGACGACCGGGTCATTTTCAATGTCGGTGGAAACGATTACAGAATTGTTACCAGGGTTGATTACCTTCAACAGGCATTAATCATAAGGTGGGTGGGGTATCACAAGGATTATGATAGAATTGACGCCTCTACTATATGATTCTCGTTCAGAGAGGAAATGACATGGTTATCGGGCCTATCAGGACCGAGGTTGATCACGAGTTGGCAGTATCGCGAATTGAAGAGTTGTGGGGAAGCTTGCCGGGCACTCCCGAAGGAGATGAACTGGAAGTTCTCATTAAGCTGGCCTGGGCCTATGAAAATGACCACCACAAAATCGAGGCCCCAGACCCTGAATCTCTTCTGGAATATCGACTCGACCAGATTGGACTACCTTCAAAGGACATTGAACGGGTAATGGCTTTTCGAAAGAAGGCGCCTCAAATACTTCAGAAGGAAAGTGGTTTCAGTACTGAAATTATAAGTCTTATCAGTACTATTCCTTTGGACGTTGACAAGAGACACATAGCCCGACAAAAGTAGACCCCGTCATTCCCTCGAAAGAGGGAATCCAGTGCAGAATAAAAAAATATCAAGCGAGTAAACATGAATGAAATTCACTGTCCTGATACATGAAGCTGAAGAAGGGGGATACTGGGCTGAAGTTCCAGCGCTCCCCGGTTGTGTCTCACAGGGAGATTCCCTGGACGAGCTGATAGCAAATGTGCGTGAGGCGGTGGAAGGCTACCTGGCGGAGCCGGATAATCTTAACATTCCTGACAATAATGTCAGAGTTGTTGAGATCGCTGTTTGAGCAGTATAACCGGGGGACGATTGTGCAGAG
>CAZIVV010000222.1:0-1575 GCA_964542775.1 uncultured Desulfomonile sp. | reverse complement strand
TCAGGACGATCTTTGATGTGGGGCCTTTGGGAAAAGCGCCTGGTTATGAACACGGGCATTCCGACGGATTGTCAATCCAGGTCTGGATTAATGATCACCCTTTTCTGGTAGATCCCGGCTCCTTTGTCTACAACGGTAATCAGGCCTGGCGAATGTATTTTAAGGGGTCCTCAGCTCACAACACTCTAAAAATCAATGACCATGATCAGTCACAGCCACTAGGGTCATTCCGTTGGGCCTATTCTCCTGAGATTTTGGGAGCGGACACTTTCAAGAATAAGGAATGTTTCTTTTTAAAGGCTTCGATTGCCCTTTCAGGCGCTCTATGGACCAGACACATATTCGGACTGCATGGCAAAACCCTTCTTGTTCTGGACGAACTGGGATGCAATGACGGTGGCTTTGTAGACTTAAACCTCATTTTCCACCCAACTTGGGGGATTGATGTCCCGGCATCATTAAAGCACGATTCCTCGGGAAACTGGACGGATTTGAAACTTTTTGGCTGGGATGAACATTCAGTAATGCGTCTATATGGTGATGAAGACACCATGGGTGGATGGTTCTCAACTCATTATGGGGTCAAGGACAAGACCCTCAACCTCAGGGCCCGTTCCACGACGGGAGAGTCTTTTCGTTCGGCTATTTTGATTGGGAAGCAGCCCGAGAACTCAGTAGCGTCCATGGTCCAGGAAATTAGGGATTTGGCGAACATGGCCAAAGTTCTTCCATCGAACATTGAGTGGATTGAACGATCGCTTGTCAGTGAAAATGGAGCAGGACAAGTACAACACTTCAGGCTTTATCAGACACAGATTTCTAATCGATGAGATTGGCAAGTAGTGGCATGTGTAGGTTAATTACATGAAGATATTGCACATAATGCACCGGTCTATACCTGGAACTAGTGGATACGCTATTCGAAGCCGGGAAATTGTCACCAAACAGCGGGCTCTAGGATTGGAGCCCATAGTGGTAACTTCACCCTCTCAGGCTCCAATGGGGACACTTGATTCAGATAAATCAGAAATAATCGATGGAGTGAAGTATTTCAGGAGTTGCGGTAGATGGCTAGCCGCCAGCGCTGAAGTATATGATCCCAGCAACTTCAGGTCAGCTCTGAGGGTAGTCCAGAATTTTAGACTGGTTTCAATGTGCGCCCTGCTGGCTCGAAAATATCGCCCCGATATTATTCATTCGCACTCACCATTCACCTGCGGATTGACCGGAGACGCTGTAGGGGCCACGATGGGCATCCCGACTATTTACGAGACCAGGGCTTCGTGGGAAGATTCACATCTCAGCAGGAAGAGATTGACAGAAAAATCAGGGACATACCGGTTAATGAAAAACCTGGAAACCCTGGCAATGAAAGGCGCTACCTTGAGGATTGCCATCTCAAGAGCCCTCAAGGCGGACATTCTAAGCAGGGGGTTCGATCCTGATCAGGTGGAGATAGTCCCCAACGGAGTAAACCGTGCTCATTTCTCACCGGGACCACCTTCAGATCTTCTCAAGAAAAGACTTGGACTGGAGGGAAAAACCATCATCGGTTACATAGGCTCATTTTTCTAC
>CAZIVV010000221.1:0-3984 GCA_964542775.1 uncultured Desulfomonile sp. | reverse complement strand
GCGATTCGGACAGCCTTCAACAAATCGTCCTTGCGGCATGGCTTATGTACGAAGCCTTTTACGAATGGGCGAACCTGCTGGAAGATGTCATCCTCACTTGAACATCCACTGACAACAAGAACACGCACATCAGGATCAATTTTCCGCAATTCCTGCAGGCACTGTTTTCCTGACATTACGGGCATCACGAGGTCTAGCGCCACGAGGGAGATTTCGCTCCTCATTTGCCTGAAAAGCCTGACGGCTTCTATACCGCTGTTTGCGATAATCGCCTTGTAGCCCTCTGATTCAAAGATGTCCCTTTCCAGGTCAGCTATGAATGAGACGTCTTCCACGAGGAGTATTGTTTCTGTTCCTGATAAATTGAGTGTTTCCGGGTTTGTTTCAATTTCTACGGCAGGGGCTTCAATCCTGGGAAAATATAAATCGAATGTGGAGCCTTTACCCGGCTCACTGAAACAATCAACAAAACCACCCTGTTGTTGGACAATTCCCCTGACTACAGACAGACCAAGACCGGTGCCCCTTTCTGTCCCCCTCTGTTTGGTAGAAAAGAATGGGTCAAATATCTGTGACACGGTTTGAGCGTCCATTCCTCGGCCAGTATCGGAAACGGTCAAACGGACATATTCTCCGGGTTCGCATCCTTTATTGGCTACGCAAAAGTCATCATCCAGCATGCTTATTCTTGTCAGGATACTTATGCGCCCCCCGTCAGGCATGGCCTCCGAGGCGTTATTTACAAGACCGCCTATGACTTGCGCGATCTGTTTGGTATCAGCCAGAATCGTTGTAGGTTCATCAACAGTATCGATATCTATTTCTACGCCAATAGGGAGAGTTTTGGCGATAAGATCCTTTATTTCAATGAGGTGACTATTGAGATTTATTGGTTCGGGGACGACCTGCGCCTGCTGTCCAAATGCGAGCAATTTTTTAATTAAGTCAGCCCCTTGCATTGAAGTATCAAAAATGTGTTTCAGATCGGAATGACTCTTGCTAGACCTTGGCGTATGGTCCATCAGGATCTCACTATAACCGGTTATAATCTGGAATATATTATTGAAATCATGCGCCAGGCCTCCAACAAGCGTTCCAAGTGAGGCCAGTTTCTGTGATTCAAATAAACTCTTGCGCAATTGCTCCCTGTCCGCCTCAGCCCTTTTCAGAGGTCCGACATCTATGGTGACCCCCCTGAATCCGACAACTTCGTCCTCTTCGACCACAGGGACAGTGTATACGAGACAAGGCACCAGGGAGCCGTCTTTTTGCACAACTGTGACTTCGAGAATCGACTTTGTTCGATCCCTGATCACAGCTTTCATGTCATCGGTCACGCGTTGCGCATCCTCGTGAATGACCATCTGCGCCGGTCCGAAATTGTCTAACAGTTCATCCCTGCTAACCTCAGCCAACTCCAGCAAGGCGGTATTCCCGAAGGTGAAGTTGCCATTAATGTCCGTTTCCCATATTGGCTGTGGAAGCAATTCGGTGATTTCCCTGAATTTCTTTTCGGCCTTTCGTAATTCGCTTTCCACTTTTTTGTGATCTGTCATGTCAATCATGAGGGTTATGGCGCCTGTAACTTTACCGGAGCTGTCTGTATCCGGAATAAGCCTGATCCAGATATCGCGTGTCACGCCATCTCCAAATGTGAAACTCATTTGGCTAGTCAGTTCATGACCACCGAGGCACACTGAAAGATTTGACTCTGCCCTATCCAGGCCCTCGGAAATCACCTGCCTGAGAGTCGATCCAACAATTGACTCTGAAGATCTTTTCCACCATGCCTGATGCGTCTTGTTGCTAAAAACGTATCGGCCCTCGCAATCAAGGTATGTTATCGCTACTGGTAAACCGTCGATTATCGACCGCAGCAGTCTACGGCTCTTTTCAACCTCCGAAGTTCTCTCCTCCACCATTTTTTCAAGCTGATTCCGGTAAGTTGCCAAGGCGTCTTCGTTGAGCTTGCGTTGAGTAACATCATCAGCAAAAAGTATTATTCCTCCGACACTCTGGTCTGACGCGTACCATGGCCTTAATCCCCTGCGCAGCCATTTTACTTCGCCTTCAGTTGTGACGAAGGAAAGTTCCGCGGACTCGATGACTTCGCCTGTCAGCGCCTTCTTATGCTCTTCTCTCCAGGACTTCGGGATCCCGGGGAATACCTCGTAGTGGGAGCGCCCTATCAAGTCTGTTTCTTCAAGGTGAAAAGCCTTCCTGAACTGCTGACTGACCGCCAGATACGCCATTCCCCTGTCGAACATGGCCATAGCTGCGGGCGAATGCTCTATGAACAGCCGAAGTGTCTCTTCTTTCTGACGCAATTCCTTCATTGCAGCTTCGGTGTTTTCGCGGGATCTGACCAGCTCCTGACGAACATTCTCAATCTCTGTGAAGGCAAGCCCGGCGCCCTGTTGCAACGATCCCTGAGCCAGACGGGACAGGGATCGGGAAATCCTGCCGGCCGCACGTGTCGAGCCAAAAGCTATGAATAGCAACGCAAGGGACAAGACCGCCAGTAACACACTCAGAGTGTAGACTACCGGGGCACGGTAAACACTCTGAGGAATCTCCACCAGCACGGACCATGGCGCTATACCGGATTTAACCTGGAATCGCCTCAGATGCTCCTTTTCGTATGACGTTCCATCTGACTCTATCGTATTGCGAAAAGCTATTACGTCATCCTTGCCATCCAACACGGTGGCCCTTATTCCTATCGGAAGGGTCAGTTTGTCCAGGATGCTCTTCACATGGTCTTGCTCCAGAACATTAAATATTACGAACTGGTGTGTGCCATTCCGGTTTATCGGCATGGCTACGGCCACCACCAAACGACCCACCACAGGTCCAAAAACAAGGTTGCCCACCGCAGGCTTGCCGGAGCTCAGGGCGCGCGATGCTGCAAGGTCGTCCTGAGAATTTTTCAGTATCGGTAAGGGCGTTCCAGGCTCCTGCGCCGAATGAGCCCTTATTTTCATTGAGGAATCTGTAACGCCTATGTGGCTTCCAAAATTTTCGTGGAACGATCGAGCCTCACGATGGAAATCCTCAAGGTTCGGAGGATCATCCAGGAGTGGAGAAATAGCGAGAGTCCTGAGCCGTTCAATCTGAATTTCAATATCATGATCCACTATAGTGGAGATGTTTTTTGCCAAACGGCCTGCCTGCCTGTCGACCTGATCATTTACCGTTCTAACGTGGTATACGCCGAGATAGATCGCCAGGGCAGCCAGAGGCAATGAACAGGCGCACATCACACCTGTCAGAAAAGATTTGAGCGACACAATCCTTTCCTTCGATTCATTGTGGCCGCAAGAATGGTTATTCAAGTCAATCATTGTTTTCGCCACCTTCAATGTCGGTGTCACTGAGGTTGGTCTTTGGACGGCGATCAGCGGCTCAACTCTCAAAGCCGGAAAGTCAACGTATTAATTTGTCATGAATGGTCCCAAATTAGCTGAATATTTTGAGCAAATTGCTTATCGGCCAGTCAAGCTCGAAACTACACGAAGCAGGCAATCATGATTTTTTTCCAAGTCTGTCGAAAAACACCCACTGTCCACAGACACCAGACACGGAAAGTGGCATTGCAGACCACGTTGAATTGTCTAAAGAACCGTTTAACGCCTGTGACCCTTCGTGCAGAATGTGATATAAACAGCCAGGAATTTATACAACAGTGAAAGGAGTTTTGCCATGAAAAGAATTGTAGCGGCGTTTTCAGCTATTCTTGTCCTTACTTTTCCGGGCTTGGTCCAGGCATCGTCCTGGACCATTGATCCCCAGCACTCGTACGTCGGCTTCAGTGTGCGCCACGTAATGATCGCTGACGTCAGGGGCAGTTTCGAGAAATTTTCCGGAACGGTTGAGATCGACGATGAAGATATAACCAGATCGAAGGTTGAAGTCAGCATAGATGTCAATTCAGTGGACACCAACGTGGATAAGAGGGATGAGCATTTACGCAGCCCTGATTTC
>CAZIVV010000220.1:0-5468 GCA_964542775.1 uncultured Desulfomonile sp. | reverse complement strand
TCTTGATGATATCCGAAACCAGGAAACAGTCATAAAGGCAATCCGCGACGCTGGGAAAATAGCCGAGGGCGCCGTCTGCTATACCATCAGCCCGGTTCACACCATCGAGAAGTTTGTTTCCAAAGCCAGAGCGCTCGAGGACAAAGGTGTCCATCAGATCGCCATCAAGGATATGGCCGGCCTGATAGATCCATACACAACGTTCCAGCTCGTAACCAGCCTGAAAAAAGCCGTAAACGTCCCCATTCACCTCCATACCCACGACAATTGCGGATTAGGCATGATGTCCGCTCTCAAGGCGGTAGAGGCCGGCTGCGAAATGCTGGATTCGGTTTTAAGTCCATTTTCCGGTGGAACAGGCCACCCATGCACTGAGTCTCTCGTCTATTCTCTGTCCAGGCTCGGCTACGACACCGGTTGCGATCTTAAGAAGCTCACCAAAGCGGCAGAGGAAGCCCGTGCGGTTCGGGCCCTTTACAGCGATTTCGAAGCCCCCTACAGCGGTGTTGATTGCAAGATGCTGATCACACAGATCCCCGGCGGAGTTATGTCCAACCTTGCCAGCCAGCTAAGAATTCAGAACGCTATCGACCGCATAGACGAGATAATTGACGAAATACCTAAAGTTCGCGAAGACCTCGGTTACATACCGCTGGTGACACCGACTTCCCAGATAGTAGTGTCACAGGCCACCTTCAACGTCCTGCTCGGTAGATACAAGATTATCGCAAACCATACGGCAAATCTTCTCAGAGGCATGTACGGCGAAACACCGGCCCCCGTCAACAAGGAACTACAGGACCGTGTCCTCAAGGGCCAAAAACCGATCAACGTCAGACCCGCTGAACTTATTCCCCCAATGTGGCCGGAACTGCAACAGAAATTCCCGGGACTCACGGATGAGGAAATATTGATCCATGCAATATTCCCCCATGAAGCGGCGGGATATTTTGCCGAACAAAAATAAAACAGACTGATCTCGTTAAAGAAAGTCACTTCGGTGGCTTTCTTTTTTTGGGACCGGCTCCCCCAATACTCGCCATAGAAAATTTTTTCATGGACCTGGTCACTCAAGGTCTTTATCATCCAATTAATTTCCAATCAATTGATGATGTCCTACAGGAGAAGTAAATGAAAGCTCAAGATTGCATGACCACCAATGTCATTACCGTCGGGCTCTCAACACCGCTGAGAGAACTCGCAAAAATTTTTCACGAGAAAAACATTAACGGAATTCCCGTAGTAGATTCTGAAAACAAAGTCATCGGAGTTGTTTGCGAATCCGATCTCGTCAACCAAAACACCCCTTTGCATATCCCAACCGTCTTTGTGATTCTCGATTCGGTCATTCCCCTGGAGAACCCCTGGAGACTCCACAAAGATTACAAGAAGATGACAGCCTCAACCGTCGAAGACGTTTATTCCTTTCCGGCCGTCTGCGTGGAGCCTGATACCGATATCTCCGAGGTCGCTCAAATCATGACATCCAGGAAATACTACACAGTTCCCGTCGTAAAAGACGGTGAACTCGTCGGAGTCCTGGGTAAGGGCGATATCATAAGAGCCATAGCTAATGGTAGCATGTAATAATGCGTAATAACAATTGGTTATAGTTAATATCTTATGTATTTTCTGTTATTTTGGCAATAATCAATAAATTACTTTAAAAAATATTGACAACATATAAATATTATGATTAAAAGCACATCCAACGGCGGGTGGCGTAGCCCGCCGCTAAACATACCTTTTCTCCAATGCGAAGCCCCGGTCCTTTATCCTCCTTTCCGGGGCTTTCCTTTGTACGTCGTTTGCAAAAACCGACTGAACCCGTTATAAAATTGAAGCCAGAAGAAACATCTTTCGAAGAGGGGAAATTGGATCGTAACAGTTTGTCCAGGGTTCTGGAGCAGGTGAGGGATGGTGAATTAACCGTCGAATCCGCTTCTGAAATATTCAAGGCGCTCCACGTGGAGGAGCTTGGTTTTGCGTCTGTGGATCACCATCGCGCTGTCAGGCTGGGTTTTCCCGAGGTCATTTACGGGGAGGGCAAGACATCCGACCAGATAATAGGGATATTCAGCTCCCTGATCCAGCGACAGGACACGGTGTTGGCCACGAGAGTCGATGCCGAGAAATCCTCCAGGGTCATGGAAAGCGTTCCGGGACTCGACTACAACCCGTTGGCGCGCACCCTTTTATATCGCAAAAGCGCGGATGGCGCCTCGTCTGGGGGCCTGATTCTTGTGCTGGCCGCCGGAACGTCAGATCTGCCGGTTGCGGAGGAGGCCAGGGTGACCGTCGAGGCCTTTGGATGCAATGTCCAGACGATATACGATGTCGGTATAGCGGGAATACACCGGCTATTGAGACATTATGACAAGCTCAGGGAAGCCTCGGTAATAATAGTGGTAGCGGGCATGGAAGGGGCTTTGCCCAGCGTGGTGGGCGGTCTGGTGGACAAGCCTGTAATAGCGACCCCTACGTCTATAGGGTATGGAGCGTCATTCGGAGGAATCGCCGCTCTGCTGGGTATGCTGAATTCCTGTGCGCCCGGTGTCGTGGTGGTTAATATCGACAATGGATTCGGCGCAGCCTACGCCGCATGCACGATGATCAGGTCCGGAGGGGCCAACCCACAAGTTGACTAAAATTTGAGATACTGAGCCAGCTCGGCAATCTTTTTCGGCCCTACGCCCGGCACGCGTTTCAGCTCATCAATGGAGTTAAAACCTCCGGAAACCGATCTGGTCTCTATTATCCTCTCCGCCAATCTGGGGCCTATACCGGGAATAGCTTCCAGATCTTCCTTTGAAGACCGGTTCAGCGACATTTTTTTGCCGATCGCCATCAGCCGGCTTCCCGGTATCCTGTTTAACGACGTCTTTCCAGTGGCCGTGTCGATACTCACTATAGAGTCACAATCAAGTATCTGATCAACCTGCCAGGTTTTGTGACCTGATCTGTCAAAGGTTTCAAGTAGTTTCCCGAGGGTCACGGCATTTTCGAAAGAGCGTGTTCCCACCATCTTGCCGGCGATCTCCAACTGGTAGACGCATTCCCCTTCCAGCAGGCCTTTCATGGGATCATTACGGCCTAAAAGCCCCACCCCCTGTGAGCACAACTCAATCATGATCCAGACCGCCATGATTGAAACCAGCGCCCGCAATGGCGATATCAATGCGCTGTTTGGGCTAACGCTCACCTGAGGCGGCCATGTCTTTTTGGAGTTTGTAGTCTATGCTGTCCACCAGGGCGCTCCACGACGCCTGAATGACATTCTGGTTGAATCCTACCGTCCACCACACGTCCTCGCCGTCTGTGGATTCAATGAGAACGCTGACTGTCGCTCCGGTGCCGGATGTCCCTTCTATTACCCTGACCTTGAAGTCTGTGAGATGGACCCTGTTCACACTGGGATAGAACTTTGACAGCGCTTTTCTGAAAGCGTTATCCAGCGCATTGACCGGTCCGTTTCCCTCCGCGGCGCTGAACTCCATGGTGTCTCCCACGAATATACGGATTACGGCGTCAGAATAGGTTTTGGTGTCGCCCTGACGCTTGGAGTCGGTAACGTTGAACCCGTGAAGCGTGAACAATCTCTTGTGAAGACCCAGCATCCGTTTCATGAGAAGTTCGAATGACCCATCGGCTATGTCATACCTGGCGCCCTGGGCCTCGAGATCTTTCAATATCTTGAGTATCTCCACGATTCGGGGATCATCCGGATTGATGCTGATGCCGTATTGAGCGGCTTTCTGCGCCAATGCGGCCCTGCCGGCCTGTTCGGATATCGGGAAATTCCGTGCCGCTCCAACCAGGCTCGGGTCTATGTGCTCGTAAGCGACAGTGTTCTTGACGACTGCGCTGGAGTGGAGCCCGCCCTTGTGAGCAAAAGCTGAAGCCCCGACGTAGGGTTGGGACTTGTTCGGTGTCCTGTTGGCCATTTCATCCACAAATTCAGAAACATATCTCAACATGCCCAGCTTTTCAGGCTCAATCGCAATGCGTTTCATCTTGAGACTCAAGGCCGGAATTATGGATATGAGATTGGCGTTCCCACAGCGTTCACCAATGCCGTTAATGGTGCCCTGAACATGTGTCACTCCCGCTTCAACAGCGGCCAGAGAGTTGGCGACCGCCGTTTCCGAATCATTGTGACAGTGAATACCAATGTCTTTTCCAATAACTTTAATGACTTCCTGTATTATTAAAGACACCTCCGAAGGTAATGTTCCCCCATTGGTGTCACACAGGCAAAGGACGTCACTGAAAGGCTCCGCCGCCTTGAGGGCCTCAATGGCGTAGTCCCTGTTGTTCTTGAATCCATCGAAGAAATGTTCCGCGTCGAATATGACCCTTCCAAAATGGGGTCTCAGGAAGGATAGCGAATCGGATATCATGGAGAGATTACGTTCAAGGGGGACCGCCAGAATTTCTCTGGCATGCAGGTCCCAACTCTTGCCCACGACGGTGACGACTTCCATTCCTGTGTCAATCAGGGACTGAATCTGTGGGTCCTTCTCCGGGCTGAGATCGGCGCGGCATGTGCTTCCGAAAGCCGCTACCCGTGAATGCTTCAGATTCAATGTATTGACCGCCTGGAAGAAACGCCTGTCCTTGGGGTTGGACCCCGGATAACCGCCCTCAATGAGATCTATGCCAAGTTCATCAAGTTTTTGAGCAATTCTGAGTTTGTCATCAAGGGAAAAAGTTATACCCCAAGTCTGGGCTCCATCCCGTAAGGTGGTGTCGTAAAGCTCGATCCTTTTCAATTCAGTTAACTCCCGAGGCTATTATTACAGAGCCTTGTCCATTTCGAAAACGTCATGTAAGACCCGGACGGCCAATTCCGCATATTTTCTTTTAATGACACACGATATTTTAATTTCCGATGTGGAGATCATCTGAATGTTGATTCCCTCACGTGCCATTGCGGCGAACATTTTGGAGGCCACTCCGGAGTGAGATCTCATGCCCAGGCCTATTATGGAAACTTTCGCTATGTCCCTGGTTCCCCGAACATCCTCGGCCGCAAGGAAATCCTTCAGTCCGTTACAGACCTCAAGACCCTTCTCCAGATCGGATTCCGGCACTGTGAAGGTTATGTCCGTCTTGCCGTCGGCGCTAGAGTTCTGGATGATCATATCGACCACTATATTGGCTTCGGATAGCGCCCCGAATATCTGTGACGCCACTCCGGGAACATCGGCGACACCCGCCACCTTGATTTTGGCTTCCTTTGTATTGCAGGTCACTGCCCTGACAGATTCTTTTTCCATTTCCTCGTTTTCCTCCGTTACAAGCGTCCCTTCATTTTCATTGAAACTTGAGCGAACAACCAGCGGGACATTGTGCCGCATAGCAAATTCAACCGCCCTGATATAGAGCACTTTCGCCCCTAAAGACGCCATCTCCAGCATTTCCTCGTACGCTATCTGCTTGATCTTCCTGGCGTCCGGCGTAATATT
>CAZIVV010000219.1:0-1603 GCA_964542775.1 uncultured Desulfomonile sp. | reverse complement strand
TTCGCTCCCCGAGTCGGACGTGGAGTGAGACTAAGCCGGAACGCAAGAGAAGAGGTCTGGCCTGTCTTCGAGGAATACAGATTCCTCATGACACAGAACAGGCTCAAGGAACCTGAAGACGCCATGCGTGACGCCGCTTTGATCATGTCCGGCAATCGTGGTGGTGTCTCTTACAGATCCGTAATAGTTGATGAAGCGCAGGACATGGGGTTGCAGGCTTTTTCACTGATAAGACAGATGGTCCCGGAATCGCAGGGGAGGAACGACATCTTCATTGTGGGCGACGGCCATCAAAGGATCTACCGCAGGAAGGTGGTTCTAGGCAAGGCCGGGGTCAAGATCACGGGTCGCAGCAAAAAGCTGCTGATCAACTACCGCACTACCGAAGAGAACCGCAACTGGGCTGTGCGCATATTGGAAGGGCTGCCAATAGACGATCTGGATGGAAACCTCGATAACCAGAAAGGCTACAAGTCACTGTTGCACGGGAAAATGCCGGTAATTCGGAAATTTGAGTCCTTCGATGATGAGGTCGATTTCATTGCCAAATATCTAGGGCAGTTCAATGAGGAAACGATTTCTGTCCGTGACGCATGCCTCGTCACCAGGAGCAAGTCTCTGCTTGAACAGTATGAAAGCGCCCTGAAACAGAAAGGGGTTCAAACATACAGGCTGAGCCGTGACAAGGCGGAGGACCGCAACCACCCGGGACTCAGGCTCGCCACAATGCACAGGGTAAAGGGCCTGGAATTCGAGAACATTATAATAGCTTCCGCTAACGACAACGTGATGCCTGACCCTAAAATGTCCAGGGAAGCGACAGGCGCCGGAGCTGACAAGGACATAGAAGTCCGGGAGAGATCATTGCTTTATGTTTCGGCTACGAGGGCGAAGAAAGAAGTTCTGGTGACCAGTTTCGGCAAGACGAGCAGGTTGTTGGATGGATTGTCGAATTAGACTTCGGGGATTGAGCAGGCAATCATGAGGGGGAACGTTCACAAGACAAAAGGTCAGCGAATCAGGAAATTGGCTTCCGCTCAGTTGGATCAACCCGACCCCAGCAGTCGCCCCAATACTGAGCGCAAGTCCTGCATCTTGTACGGCTTTTGCAAAATACCGGCAGGAAGTCGACCGGTCAAGCGCTCAAGGACAACGTCTTCGGAGTAACCACTGCTTAGGATCACCTTAACATCCGGTTTGATCAGTATGAGTTCCTCAAAAACCTCTGCTCCATTCATTCTTGGCATAACAAAGTCGAGTAGAACCAAATCTATCTCATCAGTTCGATCCCGAAAAACTCCGATCCCTTCCACCCCGTCCGACGCCTGCATCGTGTCGTAACCCAACACTTTAAGTCGACTTACGACCAGCTCACGTATCATTTCCTCATCTTCAACCACTAAAATGGTCTTTTTCCTAGATGGGGAGCCAGCGGCCGATGAATGAGGTTCAGCGACACGTTCTGTTTTATTGAGGGGGCAACAAGCCTTTTGGAAGACCGGAAACAGAACCCGAATCGTGCTTCCTTTCCCCACCTCGCTATCCACAATTATGGCTCCATCATGCCCTTTCACTATCCCCATCACTTCGGCCATACCAAGCC
>CAZIVV010000218.1:0-2125 GCA_964542775.1 uncultured Desulfomonile sp. | reverse complement strand
CTTTCAGGCCGACCCTACCAGCCCAGGTATTAACTACGAAAACATTAACGGCGCGCGCGACTCTAATCTGAAATCAGTCAGGGTAGATAGTGACTGGCGCGGTATCGTCTTCAAGCCCTCAAAGGGCGATGTGTACGTTTTGCTGTATGTTGACCATCACGACGAGGCTTACCGATGGGCTGAGAACAAGCGGCTAGCCATTAACCCCGTTACTGGTGCCATGCAGTTGGTTGTGTTGGAGCAGGTTGTTCAACAGGAGTCCGTACCACAGGTGGCTATCGAACCTTTGGCCGCGCAGAACGATGTCAAGGCAACCCCTACCGCGCCTTTATTCGCTGCGCTGTCTGACCATGAGCTAATGAGCTTGGGCGTGCCCGAAGAACTGATTGCACCAGTTCGAGCCGTTGCTACAGAAGATGGTCTGGACGCCATTCAAGCACGTTTGCCGGTCGAAGCCTATGAGGGTTTGTTTTTGGTGCATGCAGGTGACACGGTTAGCCAGATACTGACATCCCGTGAAACGCGAGTAGACCGTGAAATCGACATTGAGGATTTCGCGGCAAGTCTTGAAACACCAGAAGCACAGTCTCGTTTTGTAGTGGTGGAGGACGACGAGGCCATGCGCGCCATCATGAACGCACCATTGGCTCAATGGCGTGTTTTCTTGCACCCTACTCAGAAAAAACTGGCTTCAGGCGACCGCAGTGGCCCAATGCGCGTGCTGGGTCAAGCCGGTACCGGAAAAACCGTGTTAGCAATGCATCGGGCGCGCTGGCTGGCAGAGAACCGAACGCCTGACGGTCAAAAAGTCCTGTTCACGACATTTACCAAAAACCTGGCCAGCGACATTCAGCAGAACCTGCGTTCCCTGTGCAGCGCACAAGCCATGGCAAAAATTGAGGTCGTCAACCTGGACGCCTGGGTCGGTGCGTTTATTCGTAGCCGCAAGCTTGAACACCGCATTGTCTACGACCGCAAGCAAGATGCCGCACGACAAGCCTGGGAGTCAGCACTGGCCACCAAAGATTCCAGCCTTGAATTACCAGATAATTTTTACGAGCAGGAACTGGAACACGTTGTGCTGGCCCAAGGCATTACCACACTGGGTCAATACCGAATTGCACGCCGAACAGGGCGGGGCGTTGTGCTAAGTCGTGCCAAGCGTGATGCCGTATGGCCCGTTTTTGAAGAGTATCGTGGCCAGCTGGCATCGCGAAAACTCAAAGAAGTTGATGACGCTTACCGCGATGTCGCTGAAATTATTGCCTCGGAGGCGCAGGTTGCCGGAGAGTCGTACACCCCGCCATACAGCGCCATCGTGATTGATGAAACCCAGGATCTGGGACCACAAGCCCTGAACCTGCTCAGAGCCCTGATTCCAGCTGGCGAAAATGACTTGTTCTTTGTTGGTGACGGTCACCAACGCATCTATGGCCGTAACCGAGCCATTATGAGTCGTTGTGGCATTGAGATTCGTGGCCGCTCACGCAAGCTTTACTTGAATTACCGAACAACCGATGAAATCCGCAAGCAAGCGGTTGCATTGCTTGAAGGCTGTGAAATCGACGATTTGGACGGTGGAAGCGACGAAGACAATCGTTACAAGTCCTTGTCACATGGACCTGTGCCGAAGTTAACCCAGGTTGACGGCATTGAGTCGGCGACAAAAGAAACGATTGAGTTTGTAAAAGAATGGCGTGCGGGGCATGCATCTGACACGCCCTTGTCGTTATGCGTGATTACGGCCAGTACAAAAGTGCGTGATGCCATGGCCCACGCGCTGGAAAAGGCCGGACTGGCCTGTGTAACGATTGATGCGCAGAACAACCACGCCAATGCAGTGAATGTGGTGCATCTGGCCACCATGCATCGCGCCAAAGGGCTGGAATTTGACTGCGTGGTCGTTGTTGCGCCGACGAGCTATCTTGGCGAACCAGAGGAAACAGATAGTCAGCGAAAATTACTGTACGTAGCATTGACTCGTGCTAAGCGAGGGGCGCTCCTTATACAGACCCCTTGATTTTTACTGACTGGTTGAATATTTTTGTCAGGCGTTTTCGATCAAGGCTGAACGCTATGTATTCCCGCTTGTTCCAGGAACTTACACGCCTGATACCATCCGTTT
>CAZIVV010000217.1:0-23275 GCA_964542775.1 uncultured Desulfomonile sp. | reverse complement strand
AAAGAACTTTGGATTTATGACAGCATGATGGAAATTCAGGTGGCTCGGGATTTGCACAGGTTGTCAGCATTCAGGTCCTGAAAAGACGGAGGTTTTTAGACAAAGATGGACATCAACGAGCCAAAGATCCTCAGAGAGGATGTCCTGGTTTTGGTGGACGAGGACTTCAATCCGGGAAACGTATGCATAGTTACCGGGGCAAGCGCTGGAATTGGCAGAGCCACAGCGGTGGCAGCCGCTGCGAACAACCTGGTGACGGTCGGTCTTGATATTAATGAGAAAGGTGGTAAGGAAACCGAGCAGATGGCCCGTGATATGGGCGGGAAAATGGTCTTTATCCCTACCGATTTGACAAGTGACCTGGAAATTGAATCGGCAGTAGAACAGGCCTCCAGGCTCGGGCAAATCAAGTATGTCGCAAATATAGCGGGCATTCAGCACATCGATTCGGTAGAAAAGTTCCCAATGGAAAAATATGATCTTATGCAAAAGATAATGTTAAGGGCTCCTTTCTATCTTTCACAGCTCACCATTCCACACATGAGAAAGAGTGAAAGTGGATGTGGAGCTATTGGGAACATGTCATCCGTGCATGGACATATCTGCACCATGAACAAGCCGGTTTACAACATTACGAAATTCGGTTTGAGAGCCTTGTCCCAGTCAATTTCTGCAGAAGGCGAGGGCAAGATAAGATCGTTCACGGTAAGCGCTGGTTTTGTAAAAACCGGCCTGGCTCTCAGGCAGATACCTGCTCAGGCTCAACAAAGGGGTATTAGTCCGGAAGAGGTTGTGACCGATGTGATGATGGGCAAGTCACGTGTCAAAGAAATGATGTCTCCTATTGAGGTGGGAAATCTTTTCCTTTTTGGTTTTTCCAGATTTGCAAAATATCTTGTGGGAGGAGACCTGCTTTTTGACGGAGGAATGGTTCTGACATACTAGAAATTCTTCGCGATTCTATGGCTATTCTTTCCGTGACACATTTTCCTAGTTAACGGCAACTGGGCTTTGTCCCAAATATTCCAAGCTCGGAGGGCATTACATGAAGCAAGTCAAATGCAAGGTTTTGACGATGTTGGCGCTGGTTTTGTTTTCAGCCGCATTTACCCTTGGTTCGAACGCGATAGCGTCAGACGTTGTAAAGCTCGGCTTTATTGCGGATGTGTCCGGAATTGGCGCTCCCTTTTACAAGTCCCAGAAAGCCGGTCTCGACATGTTCATTGAGGAGATCAACGCCAAGGGAGGTATTCTCGGGAAGAAACTGGAACTCGTGGTTCGTGACTCACAACTCAAGCCGGACATTGGAGCCAACCAGGCCAGGGAACTTATTCTAAGTGAAAAATGTGAATTTCTGATTGGTCCCACAAGTAGCGCAGTCGCCCTGGCTGTCACTAAGGTATCCAAGGAATTCAAGAAGATCATTTTCTTTCATACCTCGAACGCCGAGGCTCTCACCACTACGGCATTTCAGCCTTACATGTTCCAGGTTGTGCCAAACACCGGAATAGAAGGCCGCGGCATGGCGGTGGTTTTATCGAAGAAGCCTTACAAGAAGTACAGTCTGATTGGACCAGATTACGCTTACGGTCATGATCAGCTAAACAGTTTCAAGTCTGAAATGGCCAAACGACGACCGGATGTTCAAATCCTTGATACTGTATGGGTTAAACTGGGCGAGTCGAACTTCTCAACATTCATCCCGACTCTGATGGCGAAAAAACCCGAGGCGATAAACGCGGCATTCTGGGGAGGGCAATTAAGCGCTTTCATGAAGCAGGCGAAACCATACGGCGTCTTCAAGGAAGCGCCTGTCAGTTCTCTGTTTGACCTTGACATGCTTAGGGCGACAGGCCTTGATATGCCGGAAGGGCTCACAGGGTATGCGAGAGCGCCTTTCTACGCCATAGATACCCCACAAATGAAAGAATTCACAAAAAAATATTACGAAAAAAACAAGGAATGGCCGGCTGACTGGGCCATTATGGCTTATGACGGGATGATTGCCCTTACTGAGGCTATGAAAAAAGCAAACAGCGTTGAATCGGAAAAGGTGGTGGATGTTCTTGGAGGCCTAAAATTCAACTCGTTGAGGGGCGAGCGTTTTATACGGCCCGAAGATCACATGGCTAATGTGGGAATATACGCGGGTGTGACAACAAAATCTCCTGACTATAAAACGTTTTTGATCATGAAAGATGTTCAAACTGTCCCGGCGGAAGAAGTGTGGCTATCAGTTGAAGAAATAAAGAAACTTCAATCCGAACAAAAATAGTTTCGATCACGGGGATTGGCTCATAGCGGGGTTTGTTTCAAATTCCCGCAGGGCCTTCCTTGCCAATTTTTCGCTGACCTTGATTCATTAGATGGACAAAAACGATGACTTGGCAACTATTTGTTTTCATGATGATCAATGGCCTTAGCCAGGGAATGCTCCTTTTCATAATCGCTTCGGGACTTTCCCTGGTCTTCGGTGTCCTTCGGGTGATCAACTTTGCCCATGGATCCATATACATGATAGGGGCTTTTCTGGCGTATTCCCTGTCAACTATCCTGTCGGGACAATCTTTAATTGGATTTCTGGTTCTCCTGATGGTAGTTCCACCTGTGATTGCCATTTTGGGGCTTGCGCTTGAGGTGACTCTATTCAGGAGGGTTTACCGAGAGGAACATCTTCTGCAGTTGCTTCTCACCTATGCTCTCGTGCTCATTCTGGATGATCTTGTCAGGGTAATCTGGGGGGGTGAGCCCAGAAGTGTGACTCGACCAGAATTGCTAGCCGGTTCAGTGGACATTTTTGGCATGGCTCTGCCATCGTACAACGTGTTTATTCTTGTGGTAGGTCCAATGATAGCCATTGGGCTGTGGTTGCTTTTATACAGGACACGAACGGGAAACATTATCAGGGCCGCTGTTTCATTTCCAGACACTCTTGGAGCATTGGGCGTAAATGTGTCGTGGGTGATGACCTCCACTTTCATGTTGGGTTGCTGGCTAGCCGGTTTTGGCGGTGTTCTGACCGCCGGCCTTTCTAACATTGATCTTGGCATAGGGATGCAAACAATCATCGAATGTTTTGCCGTTGTGGTGATTGGGGGGCTGGGCAGCGTCGGCGGGGCGCTTTTGGGATCACTAATAATAGGGACTGGCCTAACTTTTTTCCAGTTGCCTTTCGGTAGATGGGCGTTAGTTTTTCCCTACGCATTGATGGCGCTCGTGCTTATTATCAGGCCGTGGGGCTTTTTTGGAAAACCTGAACGATAGATCATTAAAAGGCTGAGTTACATAATGAATGATCAGACTTACTCATCTCGGTCTGGGTGGATAGCCGGAATTATAGTGACTGTAATTCTCCTGGTTCTTCCCGTCTTCCTTGAAAAGTTCGGAAAGACAGGGGAATACTGGATTTGGGTCTCAACTGAAATGATAATAATGGCCTTGTTCGCCATGAGTTTGAACCTGATCCTGGGTTTCGGAGGTATGGTGAGCTTTGGCCATGCCGCTTTCTTCGGCGTTGGCGCATACACAGTGGCCCTCTTGATGAAGAAAGCTGATTTCCCTTTATACCTGGCTTTACCGGCCGCCCCTTTGGTCGCAGCCGTCATTGCGGCGTTCATAGGGTGGTTTTGTGTACGACTTTCAGGACTTTACTTCTCGATCTTGACCCTGGCGTTCGGACAACTTCTGTTCATGATAGTTTTTCAATGGTACACTTTTACGGGTGGAGACGATGGTCTTCATGGAGTTCCCAGGCCGGAAATCCTTGGGCCCATAAATTATTACTGGCTATGCCTTATAATTTTCCTGGCCTGCTTCCTTGTACTGAGGATGATAGTCAATTCCTCTTTTGGCCTAACCATCAAAACGATCCGGGAAAATCTGGAGCGGGCCAAGTTTATTGGTATCAATGTCAGAAGGTATCAACTTCTCAATTTCATGATTGCGGGGGCCTTTGCCGGTTTGTCCGGTGGGATGCTGTGCGAGCTGAACAGGTTTGCGCAAACTGAGTTTTTGCACTGGAGTAAATCGGCCGAACCAATCCTGGCGAGCCTTGTAGGCGGAATGTACTCCTTGGCCGGGCCAGCCATAGGCTCTTCAGTCCTGATTTTTCTCAAGATTTTTCTTCAGCAGGCTCATAGAAGTATGGTCGAGATTTGGGCTATCTTCCTGGGTGTCCTGTTGTTGATAGTGGTTCTTTTTGCTCCACAGGGATTGGTTGGTCTGTACCAGAATATTTTTCACAAGTCCCGTTCATAATCTGTGACAGGAATGGAGTGTAAATTCTCAATGTCTGACGCCATCCTAAGCATTCAAAACCTTTCCAAGTCGTTTGAAGGAAATCAGGTCTTCAACGACATAAGTTTCTCCGTGGAACGAGGAGAACTCAGCGCAATTATTGGACCTAACGGAGCCGGAAAAACGACACTTTTCAATCTGATAACAGGAGCTCTTGTTCCTGAGCAAGGAAAGATAATTTTTGAAGGCCAAAACATTGTTGGTATGGAGCCGTTCGACATAGTCAGGCTAGGAATGGCCAGGGCTTTTCAAAGGACAAACATTTTTCCGAAAATGACCGTCCTGGAGAACATAGTCATCACAATCATCACCAGACTCAACAGGAATTTGCGCTTTGTCAAACACTGGAACAGCTCAAAAGACGCAAAGAAAAGAGCGTTTGAGATTCTGGAAAGTGTCGGATTGGCGGATAAGGCTTTACAGCAGAGCGGGACTCTGGCCCACGGAAACCAGAAACGCCTTGATATCGGAGTTGCGTTGGCCCTGGAACCTAAATTGCTGTTGCTGGATGAGCCTGTGGCAGGTATGAGTCCCGAGGAGCGCTGGGAAACGGTTAACCTGGTGAAGAATCTGTGGAATCAAATGAAAATAACCATGGTTTACATTGAACATGACATGGACATAGTTTTTGGAATTTCCCAGAAAGTTAGGGTCTTGTGCTACAAAACGCTGTTGGCTGAAGGGCCGCCGGATGAGATTTCAGCTAATCAACAAGTTATAGAAGCATATTTGGGTGAAGAGGTCTAGCCATGCTCCTGGAGGTTCAAGCTATAAATACCTTTTATGGGTTAAGTCACATTCTCTTTGACGTATCACTCCAGGTCGATAGGGGAGAAGTGGTTGTTTTACTGGGCAGAAATGGGGCAGGGAAGACTACCACGATGCGTAGCGTCATGGGATTAACTCCCCCCAAATCAGGCAAGGTAATTTTTAACGGAAACGACATTACGGGCATGGCGCCGTATAAGGTCGCGAGGCTTGGGATTGGTTTTGTTCCAGAAGATCGGAGAATTTTCCCTGACTTGACTGTGAAAGCAAACCTGGACGTAGGCGTGAGAAAATCTAAAGTCAGGACAGCCTGGACAATTGAACGGATTTACCAGTTGTTTCCCCGATTAAAAGAATTGGCGAATCGTCGGGGAGGCAATCTTAGCGGAGGGGAACAACAGATGCTCACAATAGCGAGGACTTTGATGGGAAGCCCTGATTTGATACTTCTGGACGAGCCATCTGAGGGCCTGGCGCCTATCATAGTTAAAGGGCTTGGGGATTTTATCGATTTGCTCAAGAGAGAGGGAACTACCGTTCTATTGTCTGAACAAAACGTCAAGTTTTCTCTTAAACACTCCGATCGAGCTTACATCGTGGACAACGGTCACATCAAATACCAGGGGACCATAACGGACCTGGAACAGAATGATGATGTGAAAAAACGCTATCTAGCGGTCTGAAAGAGTTTCTTCGCCCATTCCATTTCAAGCTTTCCAAGTTCCTTGCGAATAATCTTTAGTGTAGCGGTCTTGGTCAGATCGCCTGTTAGCAGCCAGTGACCAACAAATTTGTCCAGAGTTGCCTCAGGATTGTTCCAGTATTCCAGAAAAATCACAGGATCAGCCTCCAACACGAGCCGATGAGCTTGGAGAGGATCAGTAACGGGCTACTCCACGCCCAAGCCTCTATCCAGGTAAATACATCCATCAAAACCACACCAGTACAAAAAAAGGTTTATCACATATTTGGATTAAGACGCTCAGAGGTAGCCGGGCGGATGACGTAACTATTGAGAAGACTAGGAACGGTAGCGCCCCGATCAAAAGTCAACATGCCTAATGTATCAGTGTGTTTACAAAAAAAGTGTCAAAGTCATGAACGGCGTTCTGGATGATTCATCCAAGACGACAGTCTAGCCAAAACCAACATTCAGAGAACGTTATTTACCTGCAATACTCTACTTTCCCATAGCCGTGCTTATAATCATAGTTGTGAGCATGGCCTCCCTTATTTTCTGATAACAGGCTTTAGACATTCAGAGGGTTTACGTTAAAGTTGAAAAACCTTTTCAACGCTTAAGGGTTAATTAGAGGCCATATTTATAATGTAATTATCAATTCATATTGAAAAAGCTTGATGATTTAATTCAGATTAAGTATCCAGTGAAACGTAAATTTTATTTGGAATGATTGCGCCATTCTTTTGCCATCAGATTACCAAGGGTGACTCAAATGTCGGAATATTTTGATTGGTTGAACAGCATTCACGCCGACATGAATGACGACGGGTCTACTCAATTTGATCTTGCTCAAAAATACTACTCTACCGTTGGCGAATCGCGTGACTACTCGCTAGCGATACATCATTTCAGACAGGCCGCAGACCAGGGACACGCCAAGTCCCAGCGCCAGTTGGCTGGCATGTATGCCAGGGGAGAAGGAGTTGCACAGGATTACTCGCAGGCCCTGCGCTATTATAAAATGTCTGCCGATAACAACCTGAAGGAGGCCCAGTGTGACTTAGGCTTGATGTATGCGGATGGTGAGGGCGTTGATCAGAATTATGCGGAGGCATATCGTTATTTCAAACTGGCCGCAGACCAGGGTTATGCGCCCGCTCAATTCAATCTTGCTATCATGTATGACAATGGCCGGGGCATCGCTCAGGATCTCGCCGAGGCGCTACGGTATTACAGGCTTGCCGCTGACCAGGGATATGCTCTGGCTCTGCAAAATCTTGCCGTTATGTATGCCAATGGAGAGGGTGTTGTACAGGATTACCCTCTAGCTCTGCGGTATTACAAAATGGCGGCGGATCAGGGCAACGCAGTCGCTCAATACAATCTTGCCATCATGTACAAAACCGGTCAGGGTGTTGATAAGGATTATTCCGAGGCTCTACGTTACTATGAGATGGCTGCCAACCAGGGCTACACCATGGCTCAACATAATCTTGCCGTTATGTATGCCAAGGGTGAAGGCATTGATCAGGATTACTCACAAGCGGCGCACTATTATAAAATGGCGGCCGATCGAGGTTATGCTGCCGCCCAATATAATCTTTGCGTTATGTACAAAACCGGCCAGGGTGTTGATGAGGATTGCGCTCAATCTCTTCATTTTTGCAGACTGGCAGCTGACCAGGGTTATGCTGTAGCCCAATACAATCTTGCCATAACTTATGAGAAAGGAGATGGAGTAGATCAGGATTATTCAGAGGCGCTACGCTATTATAGACTGGCGGCGGAACAGGGCTACGGTCCGGCGCAGTTTGATCTTGCCGTCATTTATAGTGAAGGCCAAGGGGTCCAGAAAAATTTTTCCGAGGCGATTCGTTATTGCAAAATGGCGGCAGATCATGGTTATGCCATAGCGCAATACAACCTGGCCGTAATGTATGAAAAGGGGCAAGGGACCAATCAGGATTACGCTGAAGCGGCTCGTTATCACAGGATGGCTGCTGATCAGGACTATGCCCCTGCCCAATTCGATCTGGCCGTGCTGTTTGATCACGGCCGAGGTGTCGATCAGGATTCTTTCGAGGCTCTGCGCTACTATATGCTCGCAGCTGATCAGGGCTACGCGCCCGCTCAACACAATCTTGCCGTGATGTATTCCATGGGAGAAGGGGTCCGACAGGATTATTTGCAAGCGCTGCACTATTTCAGACTGGCTGCCGATCAGGGTAGCTCTGAAGCTCAATATAATCTCGCAATCATGTTCAAGTCAGGTCTGGGGGTTGACCAGGATTATTCCGAGGCTATGTTTTTTTTCAAACTGGCTGCCGATCAGGGTTACGTGCTGGCCCAGTATAATCTGGGGCTCATGTATGAAAAGGGACTTGGGAAAGATCAGGATTACTCGGAAGCGTTGCGTTATTACGCGATGGCCGCTGATCAGGGCCATGCGCCTGCCCAGTATTGCCTGGCCGTTCTTCACGGTTCCGGTCAGGGCGTTGATGAGGATCACTCTGCGGCTCTACGACTATACAAACTGGCTGCTGATCAGGGTCACGCAGAGTCTCAGTACAATCTGGCCACAATGTATGAAAAGGGTGAGGGCGCCGAGCAGGATTATTCCGAGGCTATGCGCTATTACAAAATGGCGGCGGATCAGGGCCATGCGGCAGCGCAATGCGATCTCGCCATCCTCTATTACGAAGGGCACGGAGGCTCTTCGAATTATTCGGAGATGGCGCGATATTTTAAACTCGCTGCGGATCAGGGGTACGCCCCCGCTTTGCATTACCTGGCATTCATGCATGCAAAGGGTGAGGGGGCGCCGCAGGATTACCCGGAAGCTCTAAAATATTACAGGTTGGCTGCGGATCAGAACTATGCGCCGGCTCAATTCGATCTTGCCATCCTGTATGACAATGGGCAGGGGGTCCCTCAGGATTATTCGGAAGCTCTTCGCTATTACAAAATGGCGGCCGACCAGGGTTATGCCACGGCCCAACACTATCTGGCCGTTATGTATTCCAGAGGAGAGGGCGCTGACCAGAATTACCCTGAGGCCCTTCGCTACTACAGAATGGCGGCGGATCAAGGGTATGTGCCTTCTCAGCACTATCTGGCTGTCATGTATTCGAAAGGGGAGGGAGTTACTCAGGATTTCGCCGAAGCGCTACATTATTGCAAGATGGCGGCCGACCAAGGCCATGTTCAATCTCAGTTCGATCTGGCGATCATGTATGATGATGGCATGGGAGTTCCCCGTGATCCATCAGAGGCGCTACACTATTACAAGATGGCGGCCGACCTGGGCTATGCGCCTGCTCAACACAATCTTGCAGTCATGTATGCAAAGGGAGAAGGAGTTAACCAGGATTACTCTAAGGCTCTGCTATATTTTAAATTGGCAGCGGAACAGGGCAACGCCGAGGCTCAATACAACCTTGCAACCTTGTATGCCAAGGGTGAAGGAGTGGAGCAGGACCAGTCCCAGGCGATGCGTTACTTCAAGTTGGCGGCCCAACGAGGTTATGCTCCTGCTCAATTCGATCTTGCAACCATATACGATAAAGGCCAGCTAGCGCCTCAGGATTTGTCGGAAGCGCTACACTACTACATGCTTGCGGCTGAACGAGGTTATGCTCCGGCTCAATTCAATCTCGCTGTCATGTATGAAAACGGGCGGGGCGTTACCCAAAATTATTCAGAGGCGTTACACTACTACATTCTGGCCGCAGATCAAGGTCATGCGCTGGCTCAATGCGATCTGGCCATTATGTATGAAAACGGCCTGGGCGTTGATCAGGATTATTCCGAAGCGCTTCGATATTACACGCTTGCAGCTGAACAAGGCAATGCGACCGCTCAAAACAATCTTGCCGTGGCATATCAAACCGGTCAAGGAGTTGATAAGGATTATTCACAGGCGGTTCGGTATTTCAAAATGGCGGCTGATCAGGGAATCACGGTTGCTCAATACAATCTGGCAGTAATGTATCAAGCTGGTCGAGGGGTCAATCAGGATTGGCATGAGGCTCTCAAATATTACATGCTGGCAGCTGACCAAGGCTATGTGCTGGCCCAACACAGCCTGGCGGTTATGTATGCGCAGGGCGAAGGAGCCAAACAGGATTATTCCGAGGCTCTGTTCTATTTCAAGCTTGCTGCGGATCAGGGCTATGCTCCGGCGCAATGCAATCTTGCAATCATGTATGCCAACGGACATGGTGGGCCTGAAGACTGTAATGAGGCAGTACTATATTACATGCTCGCTGCAGATCAGGGCTACGCTCTGGCTCAACACAATCTGGGCGTGATGTATGCCGAGGGTAAATGTGTTCCACGGGATTTTTCTCTGGCCGTTCACTATTTCAAACTGGCGGCTGATCAGGATCATGCGCCATCTCAATTCGATCTTGCCAGAATGTACGATAACGGTCGTGGCGTTCCACAGGATTACTCAGAGGCTCTCCATTATTACAGACTTGCGGCGGACCAGGGTGACGCTGTTGCTCAATACAATCTTGCCATCATGTATGAGAATGGTCACGGTGTTGAAAAAGATTACCCGGAAGCCCTACGTTATTACAGACTTGCTGCAGACCAGGGCCACGAGCTGGCTCAGTGCGACCTTGCCACTGTTTATATTGAAGGTCAGGGAGTTGAGCAGGATTATTCGGAGGCTCTCCATTATTACAGACTGGCAGCCGATCAGGGTAATGCCATAGCCCAATATAATATCGCCATCATGTATGAAAACGGCTTGGGAGTCCCCCGGGATTGCTCCGAGGCGGTGGGCTATTTCAAGCTAGCTGCCGATCAAGGCTTTGCTCCGGCGCAATGCGATCTGGCGACCATATATATTGAAGGAAAGGGAGTTGCGCAGGATTATTCGGAGGCTCTCCATTACTATAAGCTTGCGGCAGACCAGGGTGACGCAATTGCTCAGTATAATCTTGCCACCATGTATGAAAACGGCTTGGGAGTCCCCCGGGATTACACCGAGGCGGTGGTTTGTTTCAAACTGTCTGCTGACCAGGGCTATGCTCCGGCGCAATGCGATCTGGCGACCATATATAGTGAAGGAAAGGGAGTTGCGCAGGATTATTCGGAGGCTCTCCATTATTATAAACTTGCGGCAGACCAGGGTTACTCCACGGCCCAACATAATCTGGCCATCTTGTATATAGAAGGACAGGGAGTCAAACAGGATTATTCTCAAGGGCTTCGTTATTTGAGTCTGGCGGCTGATCAGGGCTATGCCCGGGCCCAATGCGATCTAGCCACCATGTTTTTTGATGGCAGAGGGTCTTCCCGCGATTATTCCCAGGCTCTAAGCTATTATAAACTTGCGGCGGACCAAGGTCACGCCATCTCCCAATACAATCTGGCGAGCATGTATTTAGTGGGGCAGGGCGTTAACCCTGACTATTCTGAGGCTCTACGTTATTTTAAACTAGCGGCTGATCAGGGTCATGCGGAGGCTCAATGCGATCTGGCAATCATGTACAACGAGGGCCAGGGGGGTTCTCAGGATTATACGGAGGCGTTGCATTATTTTAGACTGGCTGCAGATCAGGGTCACGTCGTTGCCCGGTACAATCTTGCCATCATGCATGAAAAGGGCCATGGCGTTGACCAGGACTATTCTGAGGCGCTGGTGTATTTCAGTCTGGCTGCAGAAGAAGGTTACGCTCCAGCGCAATTCGATCTGGCCGTCATTTATGATAACGGCCAAGGGGTTCCTCAAGACTTTTCCAAGGCGAACCTGTATTACAGGCTGGCCTCAGAACAGGGTTATGCTCCTGCTCACTACAATCTTGCCATCATGTACATGAAGGGTCATGGCGTTGACCAGGATTATTCTGAGGCGCTAGTTTATTTCAAACTGGCTGCTGACCAAGGATATGCTCCAGCGCAATTCGATCTGGCCGTCATGCATGTTGAGGGAAAAGGTCTTCCCCGGGATTACTCTCAGGCGATACGTTATTACAAGCTGGCTTCGGAACAGGGTTATGCCCCGGCGCAGCATAACTTGGCCATCATGTATGAAAAGGGTCAAGGTGTTAACCAGGATTACTCGCAGGTATGGCGTTACTTTAAACAGGCTGCGGACCTGGGTTTTGCCCCGGCTCAGTTCAATCTGGCCATGATGTATGATAGCGGCCGGGGTGTTCCACAGGATTATTCCATGGCATTGCGTTATTACAGACTTGCGGCTGATCAAGGTTATGCGCAGGCTCAGCATAATCTTGCCGTGATGTATTCAAATGGTCAGGGGGTAATACAGGATCATCTACAGGCGCTTCGATACTACAGGCTGGCGGCTGAACAGGGTAACGCAGTAGCTCAATACAACCTGGCCGTCATGTATAAAACCGGCCAGGGAGTCACACAGGATTATTCCGAGACGTTGCGTTATTACAAACTTGCCTCTCAGCAAGGTAATGCGCAGGCTCAGCACAATCTTGCCGTCATGTACTCAAAGGGAGAAGGTGTTCCCCAGGATTATTCAAAAGCGCTGAGTTATTACAAACTTGCCGCGGATCAGGGTTATGCGCCATCCCAACACAATCTTGCCATGATGTATAGAGCAGGAAAGGGTGTTGTCCAGGACCAGTCTCAGGCGTTGCGGTATCTCAGACTGGCGGCAGATCAGGGACATGCGCAAGCCCAACTCGATTTGGCTATTATGTATGAAGAGGGAGAAGGGGTTCCACCGGATTACTCTCAGGCGCTGCGTTATTATAAACTTGCCTCTGATCAGGGTGACGCTGTTGCGCAGTACAACCTCGCCATCATGTACGAAAAAGGGGAAGGGACTAACCAGGACTATTCCGAGGCTCTACGTTACTTAAAATTGGCGGTCAAGCAAGGCTATGCCCCGGCTCAATTCGATATTGCCATCATGTATGACAATGGCCGTGGCGTCCCACAGGATTATTCCCAGGCCCTTCGTTATTACAAACTCGCTGCCGACCAGGGTTACGCTCCAGCTCAGCATAATCTGGCAGTCATGTTTTCAAGAGGTGAAGGCATTCCGCCAGATTATTCTGAAGCTCTGCGCTATTACAAACTGGCAGCGGAGCAGGGTAACTCAGTATCTCAATACAACCTTGCGGTCATGTACAAAACCGGTCAGGGCGTTGATCAGGACTACACAGAGGCTATCGCTTATTACAAACTTGCCTCTGACCAAGGCTATGCGCTGGCCCAATATGAGCTTGCCGCCATGTATGACAATGGACGGATAGTTCCCCGGGACTATGCACTGGCACTGCGTTATTACACACTTGCCGCCGGTCAGGGTCATGCCCCGGCTCAGTACAACCTTGCGGTCATGTACAAAGAAGGTCAAGGGGTTGATCAGGATTCTGCGGAAGCCCTGCGCTATTATCAACTGGCTTCAGACCAGGGCTACGCTCCTGCGCAATCTGATCTGGGGGCGATGTATGAAAAGGGAGAAGCTGTTACACGAGATTATTCGCTGGCATTGCGCTATTACACACTTGCTGCTGATCAGGGCTACGCTCCGGCTCAATACAGTCTGGCCGTTATGTATGAGACAGGCCAAGGCGTTAAACAGGATTACAAGATGGCTCTGGGCTATTACAAGCTAGCGGCTGCTCAGGGTTATTGGGAGGCTCAGTTCGGTCTGGGCGTAATGTATGAAAAGGGCGAGGGCGTTATTCAGGATTACTCTCAGGCGTTACGATACTACAAACTTGCGGCAGATCAAGGCTACGCAGTAGCTCAGTACAATCTTGGCATCATGTATGAGAAGGGTCAGGGCGTCAATCAGGACTACTCTCAGGCTCTGCGTTGTTTCAGGCTGGCGGCTGATCAGGGCTATGCTCCGGCTCAATCCGACCTTGCCATAATGTATGATAACGGCCGTGGTGTCCCACAGGATTATTCTGTAGCTCTACACTACTGTAAGCTGGCTGCCGACCAGGGAGAAACTGCAGCCCAGGTTAATTTGGGAGCAATGTATTTTCTTGGGCACGGGGTTCCCCAAAATTTTCGTGAAGCGGAAAAGTGGTTCAAAATTGCAGCGGCAAATGGAGATTCCCGGGCTCGGTTATACCTGGAAGAGGTCAGCAAAAAGGTTGAGTCAGAGAGAAAACGTTCTGCCCAGTCACGCAGCAGCAACGCTCCGTCTAAAATGTCAGGGTTGGAAACTGAAAAACTGGGTGAACCATACGCCGAACTGTCCAGATTGATAGGGCTGGATCCTGTAAAAAGGGACATTGATCAGCTCATCAAATTCGTCAGTGTTCAGAACAGACGCATGGCCTCAGGTCTCAAAGTCAATTTAACGTCTCTTCACTGTGTTTTTTTGGGTGGTCCAGGAACCGGCAAGACGACCATTGCAAGAATCTATGGAGCCATTCTTAAAGAAATGGGGTTACTTAGCAAAGGTCACCTTATTGAAACCGACAGGACAGGACTTGTGGCGGGTTACGTGGGTCAAACCGAGCAAAAAACCGATGCAATCATCAAGTCAGCCATAGGTGGAGTACTTTTCATAGATGAAGCATATGCCCTGTTTAAAGGAGATTCAGCCCAGAGGGACTTCGGTCAGGAAGCCATTGGTGTACTCTTAAAACGCATGGAAGATCACAGGGATGATCTTGTGGTTATTGTGGCGGGTTATCAGAAGCCCATGACAGACTTTCTTGAATCAAATGAAGGCTTGAGAAGCAGGTTTCCGAACAAGATACATTTTCCTGATTATTCTCCAAAGGAACTTGTTTCCATTTTTGAACTGCTATGTCAACAGAGCGAATACACAGTGCAACCGGAAGCCTTGGAACGGGTCAGAAAAATGACCGAACAGGAATGCGCAAATAGGGATGAAACTTTTGGCAACGCCCGTTACATCAGAAATCTGTTCGAAAAGGTTGTGAAAAACCAGTCTGTTCGGATAGCTGAAAATATGGAACAGCCAAGCCAGCAGGATCTGATGACAATTTCGGCTGACGATATAGGTCAATCCAAGTCAGATGAAGACCTCGACAGCTTGTTGAAAGACCTGGATTCCTTGACCGGTTTGTCAAATGTGAAGGCAGAGATACATCAGCTGGTAAAATATGCCCAAGTGCAAAGGATGAGGGCAGATCACGGTATGGACAGCGGAGGTGTCTCGCTTCACAGTGTTTTTACAGGAAGTCCGGGAACCGGAAAGACCACCGTTGCAAGACTCTACGGGCGTATACTACGTTCGATCGGTTTTTTGAGCCAGGGTCATCTGGTTGAAACTGATCGGGCAGGACTTGTTGCAGGTTACGTGGGGCAAACCGAGTTAAAAACTGATTCGGTTGTCAAGTCAGCCATCGGTGGAGTGCTTTTTATAGATGAAGCATATTCTCTGTTCAAGGGAGATTCCTCGTCGGGAGATTTTGGTCAGGAAGCAGTCAGCGTGTTGCTGAAACGTATGGAAGATTACAGGAATGATTTAGTCATAATCGTGGCCGGCTATCACAAGCCCATGACAGACTTTCTTGAATCAAATGAGGGTCTGCAAAGCCGCTTCTCAACGCATATCCTTTTTGACGATTATTCGCCGGAAGACTTGCTCTCAATACTTCAGCATTTTAGCGAAAAATCAAATTACGAATTGTCTCCAGACGCCCTGGTCAAAGCTTCTGAAATTATCAGTGAGGCGTTTGAAAAAAGAGATGAGCACTTTGGTAATGCCAGATACGTGCGTAATCTCTTTGAAAGCGCCATGAAAGCGCAGGCTGTTCGAATAACCAGGTCAGAGGGGCTACCGACCCCATTGGAACTTAAACAACTTTTGGCCGAAGATTTCAGACCGTTGAGAACTACCTAGAATTTTCCGGCAGGCACAAGGCTAGGACTGCGAAGATGAAAGGTTGAGAAGCACTACTCCAATTAAAATCATTAACAAGGCCAGGACCTTAAGAGGAGTCAACGACTCATGAAACCAGACCAGTCCGACAATGGCTATAACGGTAGTTCCGAGAGCCATCCAGACTGCATACGCTACACTCACATCTATAGTTTTTAGAGCAAATGTCGACGCGGTAAAGGAAAAAGCATAAAATACCAAAACCAGGATAGAAGGCCAGAATTGGGTGAATCCCTGAGACAACTTCATGCAGGTAGTTCCAGAGACTTCCATTGCAATTGCGAACAGGAGCAATAACCAGGCAATCAAATCATCACACTCCCTATGAGGCATTCAGGCGCCTCTCTCAGCATTTCACATGTGTCTGTCTGGGTCAATTTATAGTTTTCCTCAGAATGTCTATTCTACCTGGGAGCTACTGTTGTAGCCGTTTCCACAATCCGCCCTATCAGGTTCCTAATAATCTCGCTGGATTGATTCCCCTTGTAGCGCTTGTTTCAGTTGGGTCTGCAATGGCCTACGCACAAGAGAGAATGAACCAGCTGTTGGAGATCCGGACAGCGCTCCTCCTGGCTGAATTTACAGGTGTAGAAGCGCCATGATCACATGCCCCGGATTCACGTCCTCTCCTGACGGTCAGAAACGATTGATTTGCTCGACCACGCCACTTTTCTTTACACATGCCAGGACGATCGGTAGAGACCTCACGTCGGAGGCTTTCCAGATTCCCGTAATGAGAGACAAAACAGTCGCCTTTAGTTTTACTCCCCGAGCGCATGGCTTCCAGTTGGGATTCCGGTCTTGATATGTTTGAATGTTTTAGCTCAGTCTTTCACGATGGCGATTTTGGATGTCATTCCAGTCAGGAGCGCTTGCGCTTCGTCAATCCCGGAAACATCCTCAAAAAGTTACGTTCCGCCTCAGTAGCGCCTACGACTATTAATTCATGTTCCTTACGGAAACGATAGGATGGATCGGGATTGATGATCATCTTGTCCCCGTCGTGAACTGCGATCAGGTTACAGCCGGTTTTTCTGCGTATATGGCTTTCTGCGAGAGTCTTGCCGACAAGGGAGGAATGCGTTTCAACTGTAAAAACGTTTAGACCCTCAGCCAGCATGACCTGTTCGCCCGGTTTAAGAAGATTCATTATTATATTGGCAGCCATGGATGAGTACGACATGACCAAATCAGCTCCGGCTTCATGTAGTTTCCAGATATTGGCGGCGAAGTTGGCCCGACTGATGATCTGGATGTCCGGACGCAATTTACGGCAATATATGGTCAGGTAAATGTTGGTGGCGTCATTTCTGGTAGTTATGATGACGGATGGCGCCTCTTGAATTCCCGCCTTTCTCAAGATATTGATATCAGCGGCGCTTCCAAGCACGTAATGATCATCTGTGACGAGCGTTGGATCCTTTTCAATGATGCGGTAGTCAATCTTACGCTCCTCGAGGGCCTGAGCTGCAGCACAGCCGACCCTTCCTCCACCGAGAATCAGGACGGGCGCCCGGCGCTCCTGAAAATGCCCGAACTGTTTATCGTAATTCTCAAGCTGGTCCGTTGAACCAGCCAACAGAAGCACTGTTGAGCTGCCAATCAAGGTTTGGGCCGTTGGAATTTGAAATCTGCCTCTTTCCCATAGCCCCACAACGGTGATGCCGACCAGTTCACGCAAATTGGCTTGCTGCAATGTCAGGCCTACCAGTGGAGTGCGCATCATAGGCGCTTCAGCAATGACAAGGGTGTCAATGTTGCCGATCACGTTGGCTCGCGTGCTGGCGCCGAGCACTCTCCTGGCCAAAGATTGTCCAAGCATTTTCATGAATTGAAAAACGTGAGTGCTGCCAGCAAGTTCCAGAATATCTACTGATTCATCGAGATCTGCATTTGAGACAATGGGAACATCCCGCGAAATTTCTCTAACAGTGAAGACTATGTTTGTATTTACGATGTCATCTACATTGGCAAAAACGAGCCTAGCCTTCTCTGCCCTGATTTTTTTGTACGTCTCCGGATCGCCTGAATCGCCCAAGACTACATTGTAGTCGAGATCATGAAGCTCCAATGCCTGCTGAGTGTCCTGAATCAGGATGGCATATCCGTAGCCATAATGCTTGAGCCGTTCAACGAGGTTTATAGCAATGGGACCGTAATTGCTCAGGATGATGTGGTTTTCGGTGGATAGAGGTAACTCGCGGGGCACACGGGCTTTCGTGTGGGATTCTAACCAGGGTAAGTAAAGAAATCGTATAAAAATGAACGGGAGCATTGTCAGCAGGAAGATGAGGCCGGATAACAGCACCACAATAGAAAACAGTTTGCCCAGATCGCTGGTAAATGTTATGTCACCAAATCCCAAGGTGGACATAACAGTGAGTGTCCAATAAAAACCGGTGATCCAACTGAACTCACGGTCTTCGGAAAGCATCACAAAATGGAATGCTACAGAGAACATGGTAATCAGGATGACAAGGACGAGGAGAAACTTGATCAAAACCCCGATGTTTCTCTCCTGACCTTTTGTGAATACACTGAGAATCGTTGCTATAAAAAGCTTCATGCCGTCCCAAATCCTTCTTCATTTAACGATTTGTTGTGAACGCTTTCCTGGCTGGTGGAGCCTCACGTAAAAAGTTTGCATTCAAAAAAATGCGCATCAGATTCCACGTGGGCTCTTGAGATGTCATTACGTCGAGCGACTTTAGAGCAGAGTCAAAAGGCTCCCTGTCAGTTGCATTTCGAGGCGCATGGGCAAACAGGAGGTTTTCTCCTGGGACATGAATCATGGTCATAGGTTCACTTTTTGCGCCAAGTACTCCATGTATCTCGATTTTACCTGTTTACTGGCCAATATCTGTTTCAGCGGCGGGAGTCTAAGTATGACGCCCAAGACCGCTGCAAGCGCCCTGTGATTCCACAGGACCCTGTTGTCGAAGATCAGGTGATGAAATTTTCCCCGTTCTATGGCCATCACAACAGACTTGTGGACAGAGTTGACAGGTGTAATTACACGTTTTTGCCTCGGGCTCAACTTAATACTTTTTTCGGGACAGGCACGAACGCAGACTCCACACCCGAGGCAAATGTCCTTGTTTACGAGAGCTTTTTTCTTTTTGGGCTGATGTGGGTCGTTAGCTGAGACCAATCCCAGAGCTTCCACAGGACATGATGATACGCATTTTCCGCAACCGTTGCAGGCGGAATAGTCCACAAACGGAATATAGTTGGAAGTATGCACCGGATGCAACATTCCAAATTTGCGTGCGGCAATCATCGCCTCACAGCAGCATCCACAGCAGTTGCAGATAAAATTGACATTCTTGCGGGCATTTTCTCCGAACTGAACCAACCCGCATTCGTAGGCCTGCTGCAGTAGGTCAATTCCTTCTGTTACATCGACTTGTCGAGCGAATCCGTTTCTTATCAAGGATCTTGCCGTGGTGTTGAACGTCATGCAGATGTCCATGGGCGCCTGGCAATTTCTGCCGACATGGAGCATTTTGTGCCGGCAGTAACACATACTGATTCCTCTGTGTGAGGCAGTTTTTATGACCTCACTGGCCCGTTCGTAATCCAGGACCTGCACTCCCGGATCCGAAGGAAGCATAGGCTCTTGCGCAAAAACCCTACCCAGTTGGGTTTCTCCATTCGTAAAAAGGCTCAGAATGAATTCTTCTTCAACATTCATATACTGATAAAACAGTTGAGCCAGGAGCGCCTGATCGATATCTCCACGAGTCCTCATCATGGAAAATTCAAAGAAACCGGCCATGGGAGGAGGCAGTACGTAGGTTGTCTTTCCATCGCTCTCCATGTCAACAAGCAATGCCCTTCCCGCAAGCTCATCCAGGACTTTTAGCGCATCACCCGGGGCCATCTTCCAGGCTGCAGCCGCTTGATCAACGGTGAAGGGTTTGACAGGAAGCAGGGCAATCAGTCCGGCTTCCCGTTCACTTACAAGAATTCTGAGGATTTTGTAGAGGGTTTCAGATGGCGGAGCGCCTTGTGGAAATCGGTTCAGGCGATCAACCAGTTTCGAGTACGCTGACCTGTGGCTAATGTGTGACATTAATGCGCCTCCTGGATTCCTAAAAATCTTCACCGATAGCACTCAATTACTCCTAGTGATTATAGTTTTCAATCCAAATTTTCAACACTGGCATCAATTACCCGATCTTACGTTCTCCATGTGAATCCGGAATCGATGATGTTTGATCCGACTCAAGATCTGATTTTCTAGGCCCGGGTTGGTCATTGCTCAGATTTTAGCAAACAATTTTATCGTGTAATGCAATGTGCAACCCTTCAGGATATCGATTCCGATTTAACTCGATCCTGCGTGGTCGGTCATGCATAGCCGATAATCGAAACTTGACCCACTTTGGTCATTGATAGAAAATCGAACCACGGCGATGTAGGCCTTATACGCTAGAAGAGGCGACAGGAGAGTCCGGCTCAAGAAAGGTCTGTCAGATTGAAGACAGAATCAGATCTGATAAGCCGACAAAAAAGCAGTGAGAATTGGATAATTATTTTCTGTCCTCACAGTTACGCCGTGGGTGGCCGGGTTCCCACCAATCGAGCGAGGCCCACAGTGGATCAGACAGATTACATTTGCTCCAATTAAGACTGTTTTGCAGGAAACAACACAGGATTCTACTTCAGGGAGGAACCGTCATGACAGGAGGCTATGAATCAATTTATCAGGAACTGGTTAGCAGGCTTTCTGAATGTGACTTTGAGGAAAGCGCTCATCGCCTTGGTCTTGAATATGTCAACGGGTCTATCAAGGTATGTTTTCTGAAGCGGGACTATCTCATCACATCACAAGGCGCAGATCCCCTGGATGGCCAACCTGTCAACGTAAATAACCGAAGTGTTATTCTTTATTACCTTCTATCCGAAGGTCGGTGCGCCATTGAAAACTCTTTCATTCCATTTGAGCGCCTTCCAGCCACCATGGGAGGTCTACAGGCGCAAAGCCGGCTTATGAATGCCCCGTTAGAACGATATTTCGGTGAGGACTATGCCAAATTCTCTGAAGCAGCTAAAAAACTTGGCGGAATCGAAGAAGACTCACGCGTGGGCAAACACCAATGGGCATTTGATATTTTCCCAAAAATCCCCTTGAAAATTGTTTTTTATGAGGCTGATGATGAATTCCCTGCGAGTGTGCAAATCATGTTAGATAAATCATCTATAAAAATCCTGGAGTTTGAGTGTCTTGCGTTTATGGTCGGATGTTTTGTCCGTGCCCTGATCAAGACGGCCCAATGTGGCGATGTTGCCGGTTGGGAATAGCAGCTTAACCTTGGGCTCCAAGTATCCGATAAGATGAAAACCTAAATTCACACAAAAGAATACTTCAACTCTGAAGAATGGAAGAAAACCGGTCTGGCAGTTGCTCCCGGTCTGATGATTGGAGACGAAGTCATCCCTATAGACGCAGAGCTTTCAGAAAAGGAAATAGAACTTACGTTCCGCGCTCTAATCTACTGAGGACTTGTTATTTTAGAATTCATGTTTTTGACGGCCTGGCTAACGGGACATTTTGGTTAAATCATTAGCATGATTTCACCCCTGATTGGGTTGCTAAACTGGTTTGGTTTGTCTTGACACATCTACTTGTACATTTTTATGCCTGTTTCCAGTTGTCGGGACTCAGGTATGGTATGGTCATCGCCTGCTAAACCAATGCAGTTTCAATGACACGAGTTTGGAACTCGGCATAAGGGTTTCGTAAATACCTCCGGTGATAAACCGAGGATCTTGAGATACTGCTGTTGGACCGGACTCAGTTCCTTCAGGAGAAACCTCTCGGAGTTAATGCGCATTACCATGACAGACTGAAACATTATGCTCATCATAAAAGATGTGGGTCGGGATGTCTGGCGTTTCTCCCATCCTCTTATTGTTGTTTTTGTCTTTTTGAGGGTAATCCTCATGGTCCTCTCAATAAGACGCCATACCAGCAACGACAGGATGAAGATTAAACCTAGCGCCTCTATACGGGAGGGGGTTTTGAGAAACAGAGCGTTCACGATCTGATCGTCCTTGAGAAAACCAAAGTTCCTTTCTATGGTATTCTGCCCCTTGTAAATCTCCAGAAGGCCTCTGGATCCTATACGTTCCAGATCCATCTCGTTAGTTATCAGTACAAAACATCCAGCTTCTTTCTCTGCTTTGCTCAATGCCTCATGCTTGACATTAACCGTACAGTGGACCTTGTACTTAATTTCAGAAGGTGTCCGTGTCTGACCAGCGCTCGGTCGTCCTTTGGGATACTTTGGAATCTCTTCGAACTGGACTTTCAGTTCATGAAACCGTCCTCTTTGAAGCCTGCTAACCGCGCCCACGGCATCCGGGAGACATGCGAATTCTATTTTTTCAATCTCTGAACTGATCTTGTTCATCTGAGTCAGGTCATCTCTTGTTAACTTCTCAAGTTTACTCTGCTTCCTTCGGTCATAAGATGAAGAATGAACCACGAGGGCACGGTATGATCGCCCATACAGGCTAACCGTGGTTTCAAACCCATGGTAATGAGCAGGCTCACGACCGGCAGTATCGGACAATATACCAAGGTCGTCCCATTTGTCGGTGTCCACGGCCAGAGAAATTGCGTTTGCGCATTCCTTGTAAGTCATGGGAAGCCTTGTGACAAATCCGCATCCTTTTTTTTCATCGGCCAGCAACGACAGGTTATCCGGCGTTACCAAGGCTGAATCAGCGACATACAGCGGATTGTCCTGGCCTAGCTCACGCATCTTGTATACAATCCGATCCAAAAGATCCCTGTTGATGGTCTTGTCTGACTTATTGCCGCTTTCGATTTTACTGTGGATGGGAATACCATGATCTACACACAACACACTGTGAACCAGTTGCTTCAAGTCTGGCCTGTGATTCTTACTAAACCCGTACGTTATGACAAAAGGCTGCCCGACTTCATCTTCACCATCAAAATCATAGTCCCCGTATAACGTTACGCTGGTGGTGTCGTGATGGACATGAGAGGTGTCAATGTCAAATAGCTTGACAGCCCTCAAGGCTATTGCGGTGAGTATCTGGCCCGTTCCTGTGTCGTAGATGCGATCCAGACACCTACCCACTGCGTCATCATTAAGCTTGGAGGCTGTCACTCCTTCACCTACAAGCAATTCCAGGTCCATCTCGGCAAAACTCCGCTCCAACCGATACAACGGACTGCGCCCTGAAAGTGTATCCAATATTAAGGCCAAAACCATCTGTCCGGGACTCACATCAGTCTGATTGCCACAAAGTCTGTCCACTTCCTCTACCATTCCAATCTTCTTGACAAAAGCCGATACGATGGGTAAAAAGCCGACATCACAACCGCTCAGGTTGATCGAGTGGATATCCATGGGAGCCTCCCGATTTAAAATGGCTCCTGTTTATCAAAACAAATTCGACTCGTCGCGATATTTTTTCAAACCCTGCAGAAAAATAATCCTCATCCCGCAAAAAGGGTGCGAAAGGTCAGCTTAAATACGTTTCAAGAGAATTTTCCAGGCTTCAAGGCCCGTGGATGGGTCAAGGATCTCGAATTTGAGCTAATAAGAAAAGATGGGACGATACTGCCCGTAATTCTTAGCGCCACAGCCGTCACTGACAGCGATGGAGCTTATGTAATG
>CAZIVV010000216.1:0-6784 GCA_964542775.1 uncultured Desulfomonile sp. | reverse complement strand
AAGAAAACCGACGACTTTCTGATTATCTGGACGAGATCCAGGCTTTTCGCGGCATAGTGACCATCTGTTCGCAATGCAAAAGCATCAAGGACTCTGAAAACAACTGGAATCCTATTGAAAAATTCCTGATCAGGCATCCAAAAGCTGATTTCAGTCACGGAATCTGTCCTGAGTGCATGAAAAAACTTTATCCAGACTTTTACTAGAAATTCATGCATGAGCGCTGATTATTCAACAACGCCTGCCCTACGAAAAAACAGGTGTTGTTGATGGATTCTACCTCAGTCGTAGTTTGTCATTGACGGTTCAGAGTAAAAGATTTGCACATTTCCAGGACGGATGTCCGTGTTTTGAGATTTTTTTCTACAAGATCAATGAATTTGGGATCTGTCGGATCTCCCGCGTTAATTAATTCTGAGTCTTTCGCATATTGCAGAATATCAGGCCATACTGAGAGTTTTTTTATATTTTTCAAGCGTGCGGTCCAGTTTGGCTTTTGCCTTGAGATATCCCTCAAGCCTCCTGGACTTGGGTTCTGTTCCCCTTAGCGAGTCTATACAAACAGTTCTGTTCAAAGGATAGGCAGAAGCCCAATTCAAAAATACAGATGATGGGAGATTTTTCTCCACAATGAAGACGGGGGGTTCGTCATGGAAACGGGCGTCTTTTGATTTTGGCCGCCTTGATCGACCATGGCAGTTCCACCAGGTCTGTGATTATTGTCCCGGGGGTAATTTTTCGGGCTTTTGCACGATCCCTTTCCCGCTTGTAACTTCAACATTTAGCCTAGCCTGATAGTTTGACGCATGGGCCATAGCCTGATGAACCATGATTTGGTGAGCTTATGTTGGCTATATCAATATATTACAACAACTTTGGTTCGCAAATATCCTGATTTATGTAAGACGTTCCTCAAGTTTACTGTTTCATCAGGGACGATCCTGACCCATTTTGACGCCTCGGTATTGGGTCGGGTGAACTGAGGAACGTTTCTTCAAAGATTCTTACGACTAAATTGACTTCTCCCAGCTTTGGCCAAAATCGGCTAGTGGCCTTATTTCAGTAATTTCAAAGGTCAATGCCGCGTAAATCATCTTCTTTGCGGCTTCAGGCCCAATTTTCCTGGCAATGGCCGCCTGTATCTGTTCCAGTTTCTCTCCAGAAGTCTCATGTTCCGTCATTTTGACGTAAATTCGAAGACCTTTCCATTCAGGGACAGTCGCTCCGGGTTCCATTACCAGAAAGACCGCTTTCGGGTTCTCCAGCAAATTCTGATAGGTTCTGTTGTAACCAGAGCCCATCAGGATGGTCTTCTCATCAATCATGTGAGGAGATCCAAAATAGGCCGAATTGACCTTTCCATCTCTGTCAGCCGTGCTCAGGGTACCGAGCCTCGGCTGTTTGTTGAAATATTCCATAAGTTCCTTGCTCATGATCCCTCCATTCATTTTCCAATTTGTTAAAGGACGTTCTCTGTAGCCAAAACCCGGCTACCATCAGAACCGCTTCGAAGTTGTTAAGATGGCTATTTACCAATAATCCCGACATGTTACTAATTTTTACGCCTTCCTCCTTTTTGCTGTCCATGTGGAGTCTTTGTTTTGAGGATGAGGGGGTCTGTTCTGATTTGTGAAAGACCAACCTTTAGTTCAAAAAAATCTACATTTCCCTGAAATCCAGACCTAGAGCCTTTCGTTTGCCCTCGATGTGCCTCATGATGATTTTAGACGCTTTTTCAGGGTCCGGTTCCACGGCAAAGGATGCCCCTACAACGTCATTTAAACCTTCGGTCAGCAGCTTGACTATATTTAGGCTACCTGTTGCCGGAGGCATTGGCCCCAGATGGGTAAACACTCCTGAAGCCACGAAATAGCAACCTATGGTGAGAGCCTTTTCAGAATACCATTCTGGCGCAGATCCGGCCACTGGTAGGTCACTTATGTCACACCCCAACGCATTGGCCAACGCCGCAACTAGTGTAAGAATACGCACGTTGTCCACACAACTGCCAACATGAAGCACGGGCGGTATGCCCAAGGCCCCGCATATTTCCTTGAGCCCGGGACCACAAAGATCCAGAGCAGACATTGTCTTGTACCCGGCCTTCGCATGAGCCACAGAAACACAACCGGTGTCGAGCGTCAGATAATCATTGGCGATCAAACGTTTCGTAAGCTCTACATGACCAAAATCATGTTTGATTTTTGGATTGTTGCAGCCGACGATCCCAACCGCTCCCCTGATCTTTCCTGCTTTTATGGCATCGATAAGAGGGTCGGCCGATCCACCTAGAGCGCTCAATATAGCCTCGACCGAGATACCACCGATCACCTCCTGCGGCTTCACAGGAATCAGGACCTTTTCAGGATTCCGTCGGGAGAAGTTCTCAATCGCCATTTTTACCAGATCATGCGATATTGTCAGGGCTTTCTCTGGCGAGAATTCATGGTGTTCCATTCCAGGAAACTTTGCCTTGTCAGAGGTCGAGATCATTCTGGTGTGGTAATGGGCCGCCACCTGACTTATTGCCGGCATGATGCACTGGTAATCGACAATCATCATTTCCACCGCGCCAGTAACCAATATTAGCTCAGTCATAAGGTGGTTTCCCGCCATAGGAATTCCATGTCTCATCATGAGCTCATTGCCGGTGCAGCAGACTCCAACCAGGTTAATTCCTTTGGCGCCTTTTTCTGTGGCCATTTTCATTAGGTCTGGTGATTGGGTAGCGTTAACAATGGTCTCGGAAATCACTGGATTGTGGCCGTGAACTATAATGTTTACATGATCTTCCTTGAGGACCCCCATGTTTACGGTGCCTTTGACCGGTGTGGGGACTCCAAAAAGTATATCCGAGACCTCAGTAGCGATCATGGACCCGCCCCAGCCGTCAGACAGAGCATTTCGCAGACCGTGGAGCAGAATGTTCACCCAGTCATTGTCAACACCCATGTGTGTTCGATGCATCATCTCCGACGTTTCCCTGTCGATTCCTCTGGGAATAATGCCTGCTTTGGCCCATAAAGCCCGGCGTTTCTCCGGAACGCGCGAAATCAGGGTAAGGTATGATTTTCTGGTTCCATAGTCTTCCTGCATGGCGTAAGCCAATTCGGCGGCTATTTTGAGATCGTCCTTTCCATCTAACGGAATTCCATATTCCGTAGCCAGTCTGCGAAGCTTTTCCGGGGCTTTGATGCTGTATCCGGGCGCTTTTCCCTCTGCCACTTTCTCCAGGACTTCGACCAAGTCTCTACCATGATCCGAATGGGAGGCGGCCCCGGCGGCGATCATTCGTCCCAGATTACGGGCCACTATGATATCTGCGTCAGCTCCGCAAACACCTCGTTGTGGGCCCTCTCCAAAAGGGTCGATACGACAGGGACCCATGATACAGACACGACAGGATAAACCCATTTCACAATAACCGCATTGCGGCTGTTGGATCTCATACCTGTCCCAAACCGTCTCGACATTATCCTCTAACGCTTTGGCCAGCATCATTTGGCCATCACGACATATTGTGTATTCTTCGAATTTCCTGCCCATATTACTCATGTTCCGGTTCCTCCTCACGACAACTTCCTAAAGGCTAACTCACTCTGTTTTTTTCGGGATGATTTTAAAAGGGAATAGGTTGGTGAAGCAGAAGCGGGTTGCTCGCTTTTATCAAGAACGGTTCGACTGACTTCATTGGTTTTGCGCCTGAGGGACGCATCAAGCTCTTCAAAAGTGAGGGCTCCCGATTTGCACACCTCAACGCAGGCCGGTATCTGCCCATGCGTTTGTCTTTCAAGACAGTTATCACATTTGACGGCTACCTGTTTGTCTGTTGGAGCCACCATGTCACAATGAAACCTGATCACGCCGAATGGACACGCCATGGCACATGATGCGCAGTTGATACACTTGTCCGGATCTATCAGGACTGTTCCTATAAAGCTGTCCCGAAAGATTGCTCCTGGCAGGCAGGCCATCATGCATGGAGCAGGATTGCAATGCCGACATCTGTTTGGAAATCCTGAATTCAGAGGGCCCACTCCAATGTGTATACGTGAGCGCGGTTTGGGGGTCTCCAGAGTAGCCCCAAACAGGCTCTTGCTACTCGAATGGGCTACGGCGCAGGCTAACATGCACTGCATACAGCCGACGCACCTTTCAGGGTGAACTACCACCTGTTTCATGCAGTGTTCCTCCTTCCTTGGCTCATCCCAGCCAAAAGGGTCGAAAAATTGAAACCGGGTTCCAGCATCTTGTCGGGCTCCATAGTAAGCGGAAGTTGCCTCTGGATTAATGAAAGAATCACTCCTCCGTGCTCTATGGCCCCTATCATGTTCATCCCTACAAGCGTGTCATCACGCAGGATCAGTTTTCTGTAAAATTTACGTGCGGGATCTATTCGAGTAAAAGTCTTGTAATTTTTGTCGTCTGGCGCATTGATGATTCCCCCACTCATCAAATCGAGTCCAAAAATACGCATAACGTTTCGACCCAGAGAACCCCGGTAGGAGACTTTTCGGCCTGCCATGTTTTGGGCCGCAACGAATCCCTGTTCAGCTGCGACTGGCCAGATTGCGTTGACCCAACTCTCTTTTCTTACGACATCCATGGCCTGCGCCACATCACCTGCAGCAAATATCCCCGGGACTGTTGTCTGAAGATTATTGTCCACTACTATTCCGGTGTCGACAAGGATCTTGTCCCTAGGCGCAAAATCCAGAGTTGGATTGACTCCCTTCCCAATCATGACCAATTGGCATTCCATGGTGCTTCCATCTGAAAGATTGGCCTCTCTGACCGATCCATTGCCAGATAGCCCCGTCACCTCAACTCCAGTAATTAGGTCCAGGCCATTTGCCTGCAATTCATCCTGGATTAGCCTACCCGCGCTCGCATCCACCTGCATCGAGAGTGGATAGCCCGATCGCACCAGCATTCTGACTTTTTTCCCACGTTTCATGAGACCGTAAGCCGCCTTAAATCCTACAAGTCCGCCTCCCAGAACTAGAGCGTGCCTGACCTCCGGTAGAGCATCCACAATCTTTCGGACATGTTCTTCTGTTCTGAAAAAGCTGACGTTTTCGAGGTTAGATCCGGGTGCCTCTATGGGGCGAGGATCCGATCCCGAAGCTATCAGCAAACGATCATAAACCAGGTTCTGGCCACGGTCAGTTATCACCTGTTGCTTTTGAACATCGATCGCCTTGACCTCTTGACCCAGCCGCATGTCTATACGATGTTTTCTGTAGAAATCCGGTCCTCTGATGGCCAGACGATCATGTCCTATCCGTCCTTCCAGAACCAGACTTATCATGGGACGGGAGTAGGGTAGGAAGGTTTCTCTGGATATCAGGGTAATGTCCGCTTGTGGCTGAAGTGTCCTGATGGTTTCAGCCGCATTTATTCCCGCTATTCCATTACCTATGATTAAGTGGTGTGTCATTGACTGTCTCTCCATACGACTGTGACAGCCGGGCTGATGTGTTATGAGGTGTTTGGCCCGTAAGGAATGTTTCGGCTACTTCCCCCTGTAATTGAATCTTTTATAAAAAGGCGGCCCTGTATGCGTCAGCTTTTACAATTATGCCTAACATGATTCAGGTTATTTCGACAATCGATTTTTCCCTGGAATTATCTCTGGCTATGGTTCGCCGATTTTTCAGCCCGTTTGATCCCGGACAAACAGGTTCACTCTTCGTGAATAAAGAGCCTTATTCGGAAAATCATGAAGGACTGACGACCACTGAGGCGCCCACTTGACAATTTTTCAGACATGCCAATATGACAATTAAAGGGTAGAAATACCCTGATGGATCGTCATAGTTCTTTAGTAAGGAGGGCTCTTTCATGGATATCAAGAAACTGGCTCCATGGAACTGGTTCAGGAAAGAACAGGAAGAGGACGCTCAGGTTCAGACCTTGCCGGAAAAGCTTAAGGATACGCATTCGCCTTACGAGCATCCTGTACTGAAACTTCACAGTGAAATTGACAGACTGTTTGAGAGAGCTTTTCAGGGGTCTGGTTTTCCATCCTTCAGGATGGGGCCACATGCCTTCCCCGTTTTGGCGAAAGAATGGCTAAAACCCAGTCTTGATCTGGCAGCCACAGAAAAAGAATACACGATTTCCCTGGAACTCCCCGGAGTAGAATCCAATGAGGTAAGACTGGAAATCATCAATGACACCTTGAAAATAAGCGGAGAAAAGAGACAGGAGAAAGAGGAAAAAGAAAAAGACTTCTACAGGTTGGAACGTTCCTATGGGTCCTTTCAGCGCATATTGTCTTTGCCCGAAGATGCGGATCAGGACAATGTCAACGCCGTCTTCAGGAACGGTGTCATGACCATTACTATCCCTCGTAAATCAGCTCCAGAAGCTCAGGCCAGACAGATAGAAATCAAGACGGGCTGACACATGAAGAATTACCAGCTTCCCTCTGAAGGCGTCCTGCATTAGCAGAATCTGGGGCGCCAGAAAACCTCCATTGCCAAATCAATTCGGCTCAACTGGACGCCCCAGATGACTCAGCCAGTGTAGTGACTACTGTCTCAATTTTGCCAGCGCCATGACTCAATGAAACCAAAGTATTTAAAATGGCGGTTATGGATTCAAAAGATAAAAATCCTGAATTAAAAAATAACTAATTTTTGATCAAAAAGATTGCCGTTCTTCTGTTGATGCAGTAATTTATGGTTGGTTATGGTTTATATTTGAAATTTCAGCTTATTCAGACAATTGTATTAGCTTTTTGCTAAGGAACCACTTGGAATATGTGTGTTCCATTTAT
>CAZIVV010000215.1:0-35456 GCA_964542775.1 uncultured Desulfomonile sp. | reverse complement strand
GCCTTCATTCTTGCGGCCGTGAAGTCTATGGCTGATGGCAGAGACGCTGGCAGAGATATAGTAGACCTGATCTGGTTCCCGACAGGCGGTGGCAAAACTGAAGCTTATCTGGGAATTGCGGCATTTGCCATATTGATGCGTCGACTAGGAAACCCTGATGGCTCCGGAGGTGAAGACTTGAGGCGTTACACATTGAGACTTTTGACGGCCCAGCAATTCCTACGGGCATCTGGCCTGATTTGCGCTCTGGAGAGCATACGTAGAGAAAATGTCAGCGAATTAGGTGAAAAAGAAATATCGATTGGTGTCTGGCTTGGGGGAGAGACTACTCCTAACTCCAGGAAAGACGCTGTCGTAGAGTTGCGCAGCCTCAAGAAAGGCAAGAAATACGACAATCCGTTTATGGTTGAACGATGCCCATGGTGCGGCGCCATGATGGGACCCCGGGACTATACCAATAGGTCAAATAAGGCCGCCCCAAAACTCCCTGGCTATGAAGAAGCTGGAGGAACCATCAGGTTCAAGTGCCCAGACCAGAACTGTGACTTCGCCGATGGTTTGCCTCTTTACGTCATAGATGAAGATTTATATGAATCCCCTCCATCTCTTGTCATCGGAACGGTGGACAAATTTGCTGTACTCCCATGGAAGGCGGAAGCCAGGGCCTTATTCGGTATCGACCTAAACGGCCACAGGATGACCTCCCCTCCTGGTCTGATCATCCAGGATGAGCTTCATCTCATATCAGGACCGCTTGGATCAATGGTGGGCCTTTATGAGGCTCTAGTTGAGGAGCTTTGCACAGACAAAAGAAACGGATCGGTCGTCAGACCTAAAATAGTTTGTTCTACCGCTACTATCAGGAGGTCGGCCGATCAGATCAAGGCGCTTTTTGGGAGATCAGATTCAGCGCTGTTTCCTCCTCCAGGGCTGGAAGCTGGGGATTCTTTTTTCGCCAGGTTTGCAAGGGATGAAAACGGCAAGCTTTTACCCGGAAAGGCTTATGTGGGTCTCATGACACCGTGCGCAACTTTTGACACTGCAGTTGCCCAAACCATGGCCTCCCTCCTACAGGCGCCGATGTCCCTTAAAAAGGAAGCCAGAGATCCGTGGTGGACTCTCGTGACTTTCTACAACACACTCAGGGAGTTGGGAACCGGTTTGTCATTACTACAATCCCATGTTCCCGACCACATCCGGACAATTCTTTCCAGGGCGAATCTCAGCCCGAATCACATGCGACGATTGTACAATATCCAGGAATTGACCGGAAGGCTTAAAAGCGGTGAGGTCGCCCGATCAATCGGAAAGCTTGAAGTTGAAGTATCTGCAAACAAGGATGTTTACCCTGTGGATGTGTGTCTCACTTCCAGCATCATGGAGGTGGGAGTTGACATTGACAGGCTTTCTCTGATGATGGTTGTCGGACAGCCAAAATCCACGTCACAATACATTCAGATCACCGGACGAGTTGGTCGTAAGTGGAATGAAAGGCCGGGATTAATTGTTACCATTTATCCACCTTCAAGACCACGGGACAGATCACATTTCGAAAAGTTCAGAAGCTATCATGAACGTCTGTACGCCCAGGTGGAACCTACCAGTGTCACTCCATTTTCCCCACCGGCTATTGAGAGAGGGTTGCATGCGGTGATGGCCGGGTATGTCCTGCAGTTTGGAAACGAGCAGAATGTGGAAAGTCCCCATCCGTTTCCAGAGGCGCTGATTCAGGAGTTCAAAAGCATTCTGGATGACAGGGTCACGGTTGTCAACGAGGGAGCGCAATCGAATTTTGAGAAAGTGTTCAAGAGGAGATCCAGAGAGTGGGAAAAATGGGAACGGACAAAATGGTCCGGCAGTGCAGCATCTGACGACGCTCCGTTGCTCCGGCCCTCCGGTGGCTACATTAACCCCGCATTTGCCAGGATCTCATGGCCAACCCCAACATCCATGAGAAATGTAGACGCTGAATGTCAGACTGACGTTTATCTAGGCGTTCTTAATGAGGAGGTAGATAACGATGCCGCTTAATCCAGTAAGAAGATCACAACTAATAGCGCCCTTTGGGGTTGGCGCCCTGAGTGTGGGAAGAGATGGTTCGATATATTTGACCGGGGCGCTTGATTACTGGTTTGATGAGAATGAAGCCTCCGACAGAAATGTCGAAATGGATATTGAAGAATTCAAGATAGAGGAATGGCGTCTTCAAAGATTGCTCGGGGTGGATAGTTTACGATTACCGCCGGATTACAGGACTAGTTGGACCCATGCGCATGAGCGGGTCAACACCCAACTGACTATCCCGGTGTTCAGGTTCCCCTGCTGGAATGTCTGCCCATCATGCGGCTTACTCAGAGAATTTCCACTTACCATAAAATCAAGACAGAGATGCCCCAATTGCCTTAAAAAGGGCTTTACACGGTATATGACACAGGTACAGCTTGTCTCAATTTGCGAGAACGGTCATTTACAGGACTTTCCCTGGCGTGAATGGGTCCACGCTGATGATCAGACTGAATGCTCGGGACAGTTGAGTCTTTCCAAACTGGGGGCGTATTCAACCATTGGACTCCAAACAGTTTCGTGCGAATGTGGGGCGAAGAGATCATTGGCCCATGTCATGTCAGGTAGTATGGACAGGTCCTCAACTTTTCTGAGTGACAACCTGAACAGATCGCCAAAAGCCTATCTGTGTTCAGGATCAAGCCCGTGGCTAGGGCCAAATCAACCTCGGATAACCTGCGAGAAACCACTACGGGCGGCTTTGACCAACGCTACGAATGTTTACTTTGCTGACACCAAATCGGCAATATATCTGCCACGTCACTCCGATAGGGCGCCTTCAGAACTCATTGACCTGCTGCAAGAGGCCCCGTTGAACAACCTTGTAATCCTTATGGCTCAAAACGGTTTTGACAAAATCAAACCATCTCAACTGAGACTGCAGCAGCCGGCTTTACTTAAGGAATATTCAGACGAGCAGATAACCGCATCGTTGAAAATTATCGGAGATGGTTACTCGAGGGGAGAATCTACGATCGACATGATCGACGATTATGATGACTTTGAGAAGGATCTCTTACCTATGGAATATGAGCAACTAAGACGTGAACAAAATGAGGTCCATCTTCAGGTCAGTTTGGCGGATGTATCCAAATATGATTCTAAGGTAGCTGGTTTCTTCTCTTGTATTTCTTTGGTGAAGAAATTGCGGGAAACTAGAGCGCTCATGGGCTTCTCCCGGATCACGTCCAATTCAGGGCTATCACTGGAACAGAAAAAGAGAATGCTGTTTAAAACCGCTCCAGTGGCCGGGGAATCTTGGCTGCCGGCTACGATGGTCCATGGAGAGGGGATTTTCCTGGAGTTTAATCCTGAGCTAATCCAGAAATGGGAAAAGCAACCGCTCGTCCAACTCCGTGTAAAAGGACTTATAGATCGATACAAGCATCTTGAAATTACAAGAAAATGGCGTTTTAAAGAATTGTCCGCACGATTTGTAATGATCCACACTCTTGCTCATGTACTGATAAACCAACTGACGTTTGAATGCGGATATTCGGCCGCTTCTCTGAGAGAGCGTCTTTATGTGACACAGACAGGAGGAATCCAGATGGCCGGTGTGCTTATCTACACGGCCTCCGGTGATTCTGAAGGAACGCTCGGAGGTTTGGTTGCTATGGGCAGGCCGGGATTCCTTGAGCCAACACTTCTCAAAGCCCTTGAAAAAGCAAAGTGGTGTTCAGCAGACCCCGTATGCATGGAAATCGGTTCAAGTGGCGGACAAGGTCCTGAGTCTTGTAACCTTGCCGCATGCCACAACTGTGCCCTGGTTCCAGAAACTTCATGCGAGGAAGGGAACCGATTTCTGGACAGAGCGTTGTTGATCGGAGATCCAACATCAGGGGCTGACATTGGATTTTTCGTGTAAGCAGTTGTCAGGAGATTGCTGTGTCTAAAAGAAAATGGTTTTTTCTAATTGTTATCGGGCTGGGGATATTATATGCCATCAACCAGGACCTTTTTGTTCAACTTACCCCAGCCCAAAAGAGGCTCAAACTGGTAGATTCCCTTGCCAAGGACTATGCCAACTCCTGCGTTCAGGAATGGATCAGGAGATCCGTGAGCGGATCATGGGTCATTACAACCGGTCCAGAAATGTCAACGAACGATACGGGCGGATTAGTGATGCCGATCTGGTAAGGGCTATCGACGTAGTGACATTTGATCATGGGAAGACTGAGATAATTTTGGCTTCTGAAAAACGAAACCGGCAAGATGGTGGGAACATCATGCCGGGAAAAGTGGGAACAAAATGGGAACAAAAACCATTATGTTCAAATCTCGGTGGAGTCTAATGTATCCGTAACCCACCGAAATGTTTAAGACTTTGTGGCGGGAGCGACGAGACTCGAACTCGCGACCTCCGGCGTGACAGGCCGGCGTTCTAACCAACTGAACTACGCCCCCGTGGCGATAGGTTTAGGGCCTGGTAGGCGGAACAGGATTTGAACCTGTGACCCTCGGCTTGTAAGGCCGATGCTCTCCCGCTGAGCTACCCGCCCAGAGCGTTAAATGATCACCTAGGTTCGTGATCAGCCCTTATCTTTGTAGAATACCAATCCACATTATATGTGTCAAGCTAAAATCATCCGTGTTCTGAAAATCTCAGTCCGATTCAGACCAATCCAGATTCGTTAGTGATTCATTTACCAAAACATACAACGCTGAATCCCTTGTAAAATTGATGTTTCTTCCCAATATGCCGCTCAACAGCAGCGCGTCTACCAGTGTTTCCACTGAATCAGTATCAGCGTCCTCAAAATCTATTTCCGTTATCTTTTCTATATCTCCAATAGGAAACAGTCCTTCAGAGCGCCTTACATCTATAGACTTTTCGAGTAGCGCCCGAACAGTGTCATTGACCATGGCGTAATAAACCTGAACATAATGGTGACTGCCATCACTGCGACTTCCTCTGAAAAACTCCACTATCACAGGACCTTGACCTTGGGTAATGCGGAAAAATCCGATGAGCCATCTTCTTTGGGCGGCATCAGGCCGTGTTTTTTCATTTTGCTGTAGAGAGTGCTTCTACTAATTCCCATGACCTGCGCCGCTTTATATTTGTTCCAGCGGTATTTTTGGAGCACCGATTTAACGTGTTCCCGCTCGACATTATCGAGATTTGACTTATCAACCGGCCCACAGCCAGAAGATGGTTGGGACAGAAGCTCCTGTGGCAAGTCCTCCGGCCTTATCAGATCGTTTTTACAAAGAACCACGGAGCGCTCGATGACATTTTCGAGCTGCCGGACGTTCCCTGGCCAATTATAGGTAAAAACAAGATCCAGCGCTGCTGAATTCAGGCCTGACACCGACTTGTTGAACCTTGCGCTGAAACGGGAGATGAAGTTTTTAACCAGTCCCGGTATGTCCTCCTTTCGTTCACGCAGCGGTGGTATTTCTATTGATATGACATTCAGACGGTAATATAGATCTTCTCGGAACGATCCGTTCTTCATTGCATCCTGAAGGTTTCTATTCGTCGCTGCGATCACTCTGGCGTCCGTTGACAGCGTTCGCTCACCACCAACTCTTTCAAAACATTTCTCCTGAATCACCCTCAAAAGTATCACCTGGGTAGGTGGGCTGATCTCACCGACTTCATCCAGGAATATCGCGCCCCCTGTCGCCTGTTCAAATCGCCCTTTTTTGCTCTTTACGGCTCCGGTAAAGGCGCCCTTCTCATGGCCAAACAACTCAGAGTGCAGCAGTGTTTCAGCGTATGCAGCGCAGTTGACCACCACAAATGGTCCGTTTTTTCTGAGGCTTTCATTGTGTATGGCCCGGGCGACAACTTCCTTGCCAACTCCGGATTCACCCTGAATCAGCACATTCGAGTCACTAGCTGATATGTCCAGTATCAGATCACAAATCGGCCTCATCTTCGAAGAGCGCCCCAGTAAATCACTCAACCTGTCGGAACTGTTCAGCGCATGACTGAGTTTCAAGTTTTTCTTCCGCTCTTCACGCAGGCTTGCATAAAGTTGACGTATCCGTAGCATTGCGTTGATTCTGGCCAGAAGCTCATCAGGGTCATAAGGTTTTGTGAGATAGTCATCACCACCGCTGTTGAGACCGTCTATCTTGTGCTGAAGCGAGTCATGAACTGTAAATATGATGATGGGGATGTACTGGAATACTGAGTGAGACTTCAATATTGAGGCAAGCTTGAAACCATCCATACCCGGTAGATTGACGTCAAGCAGAATAACGTCAGGGCAGTGCTCTTCCGAGGCTTTTAGCAGATCGAATCCGTCCTCTGCCGATGTCACCAGTTCGGCTTCAAATCCCGCTGACTTAAGTAGTTCCCTGGTAAATGGACCGTTAAACTGGTCATCCTCTATAATAAGTATACGTGCTGAAGTTCCGGTTGACTCCATGAACACCTGCTTGACTATTTCACGAAATGATAGGCCAGGCCGTGAGCAACGGCTATTTTAGAACCGTCAGAATCCACCACATCTATATTCCACAGGCTGATTCTCTTTCTGATATCTATAGGTGTGGCCTCAGCTGTCAGCGTCTTGCCAGGGCTTACTCCCTGAAAATAGTTAATCTTTATTTCGGCTGCAAATGCGCTGTATCCCCTCGAATTGCACGCCACAGCAAATGCCTGATCAGCAACTGAAAATATAGCGCCTCCATGAGCGCGAACCGCCGCATTGCAGAATTCTTCCCTGATCAGCAGAGAAACCCGAGCATAAGATTCCCTAACCTCCTCAACCCTGATTCCCAGAAAAGTGGCAAAAGGATCTTTACCAACAGTTTCTCTTGCAAATTCAAGAGCGTCTTCGACTGTGAGTTTCATGATTGAACGTCACTTCCTGTAGTTATCTTTAAGACTCCGTAAGTCAACCCAATACATGTAGAATCCGGAGAGGGAGTTCTCGAGAATTAGCGCAGTTCCCTGCCCGGTTCAGCAGAACTAACACCGGCCCTTCGGCTCATTTCTCCTGTAATGTTAGAGGGCGATCTGGTGTACCTGTTGTGCGTCCTTGCAATATTCAGAAAATTACGCAACAAAAGACCACCATCAGGACGGGAGTTGAGGTAGTATTCGGTGTGAGCCTGAACTCCATAAGCAGGGCGGTCAGGGTGCCTGATGATCTGGTATGGGCACAGTTTGTTGGAGGCGAGAGCCACAAAGCCAGGAGGAAGCCTCTTTACCTCGTCATAATGGCTTTGAACCAGATTTAAAGTTTTTCCCATTCCAAGGAAAAGAGGGTCATGCTTTAAAACATCCACATTGTGACGTCCTCGCTCAGTCGGGTTGTTGCCGTAGGGGACACAGTCGTCCTCCCCTCCCCTGACAGGACCAACCTTACCGCCAAATGCCAGAGCGAGCGCCTGGTGACCTCCACATATACCTATCACCGGTATTCGCATGTCCTCTATTATCACTCTTAACGCAACAAAGAAATTCTTGAGATCCTCTCCGTTCTTGCCTCTATACTTACACCACGGGATACCATTGGGACTCAATGCAAGGAAAGACGGACGAAGTTTCTCCATATTCTCAACCGTAATTTCAGAGTAAGGAAGCACTATCCCCCTACCCTCAGCGCCCAGACGTTCAAGCGTTTCCTGAACTATTACGGCCTGCTTGGATGTCCTGCCGGTGAAAAGGTTAACGACTATCCACACCGGATTCACTTGTGCTGATGAATAACTAGTGGGAGACTGGACTTCATTCAGACAAAACGCAGGGTCAGACTGAAGTGAAAGGACTGCTAATGAAATAATAAAAATAACTGCTGAAGCTTTTCTCATACTTTTTATCCTCAGACCAACATGGCGTTTATACTTTGAGTATCTATGTCGAACTACAAAATTATATCATAAACGAATGATGCCCCTATGATCTCATCCCTATTATTCATAAATAGCTAAACCTGTCAATAACTGTATATTTATTATGTTTGATTAAAATGAAGAGGGTTTCAGGACAGAGAGCTTTCGAGCCAGTTGAATACCTTTGAGGGTGACAGCAATAACGCATCGCCATCTACTTTTGCCTCTACGATGACCAGCAGTCCACCAGAAGGAGCAGACACCCTGAATGGGCCCTTGATCGATTCCGAGCCCCTTAGTTCGTTGGGAATCCTCGTTATCGGTATCCTGATTGCCCCTCCCAGAGTCAGGCGTTTAAGTTCAGTGGCCGTGGTAATTATCTGAGGTATGTTATGCAAGACTTTATCTAAGGGTATGATTGTCGAACTTATCTCCGTGAGATTTGATGTCTCAACAAATTCAAGGCTTACTGAATTGCAAATGTCAAACTGCCCCGAACCCAAACGCCTCAGTGATTCAAGTCTTGCTCCAACACCCAGTTCCTCACCGAGGTCTCTTGCCAGGGACCTGGCGTAGGTACCCTTTGAGCAGGTCATGTCTATTTCGATGTCAGGCAATTCAAACCTTGTCATTTCGAGCTCAAATACATTGACCGGTCTAGGTTTGACCTCCGGGAATATACCTTTGCGAGCAAGTTTGTAGAGGGGGGACCCGTTTTGTTTTATTGCCGAGAAATGAGGTGGGACCTGACTGATGGAACCTTTGAATTTTTCAAGCGCCTCCAGCACATCCATTTCGCTCAGGTGTGAAGGATCGGAGGTGATAGTAACCTGGCCTTCCCTGTCGCACGTGTCACTTGTTTCACCAAGTCTCACACCGAGAATGTAGCGCTTCCTTGATTCATCAAGATAGTCAAGTGAACGTGAGGCCACACCTGTAAGTATGACAAGTAGGCCAGACGCAGCGGGATCAAGGGTTCCAGTGTGTCCAACCTTGATTTTCCCCAAACGTCTCTTGACGATTTTTACGATCTGATGTGAGGAGTAGCCTTCAGGTTTGTCTATCAGTAATATTCCATGCATTCGGTCACTTATTAGCAAAAGAGCTTCAGCGTGTCAATATCCGAGCGCTTGAGTGGAACAAGAACCGTAATCTGGGCCTCACATGATTTGGGGCAAGGTAGGCCAATATTTGCCTTGGGTGAATAAAACGTCCCTGAGTCTCGATCTAAAAGTGTAGTCTAATCTGTCCATGTCAATTTCAATCAAAGGCTCTTCTTTATTTGGGTCATATGAGGACAGAGATTTCAGAATCATTCTAATGGAATTTTTAAGGGCCGCAACATTGTAGCCACCTTCAAGAGTCAGGATCAGCCTATCGGAGCATATCTCCATAGCTTTTCTCATGATTATTCTTGTCAGGATGTCGTATCCCTCTTCGGTCAGGTTCATTCCGCCCAATGGATCCTGCTCATGGGCGTCGAAGCCTGCCGACACTAGAACCAGTTCAGGCCTGAAAGCGTCAAGAAGTGGCTCGACGAGCATTTTAAAAACCGCCAAGTATTCCGCATCGCCTGCTCCAGCTGCCATGGGCACATTTACGGTGAATCCTTCACCCGGCCCATGCCCCACTTCCTTAATTCCTCCAGTTCCAGGATAATGCGGATACTGATGAGTTGAAATGAACAAAACCCTCGGATCCTCATAGAAGGAATTCTGAGTGCCGTTTCCGTGATGCAGATCCCAGTCTATGATTGCAACTCTATCCATCTTGTGGTGGTCTAGCGCATAGTGAGCGGCCAGGGCAACGTTGTTGAAAAGGCAGAACCCCATGGCCCTGCGTCTTTCTGCGTGATGACCTGGAGGTCTTACAAAAGCAAAACCGTTTCTGATCCTGGATTCGACTACCGCATCTATCAAACTGAAAACCCCACCAGCCGCTGTTGAGGCCGCATCCCATGAATGTTCACAGGCTGACGTGTCAGGATCCAGAAAAGTTGACTCACATGCAGTTGTATCAGCTATTTTTTCTACATACCTGCTGTCGTGGTTCAAACACAATTCCTCGATCAAGGCTTTTCTTGCAGGAACGGTCAAAAGACTCAGAGACTCGCCGATGTCATCTATCAACTCATAGATCACTTCAAGCCTCTCGGGACTCTCAGGATGATACATCCCCATGTCGTGTTTGAGATAAATATCTTCTCTTACTATTCCGGTGGGCTTCATGGTTGAATGCGCCTTCGATTAAATTTTATAGAAATTCAAAGGGAGGGAAAGTCCTGTAATCGAACAAAATAGCGCCCTCAGGCTGTTATAAAATAACACGCTGAATCTAGACAGTCAAATAATTTTACCCTTCTGACGTAAAGCAGCCCAACCCCTGAATCAGGCCGATATGAACGCAATTGATCAGACAGGACTTCTGCTTTCCGAGCACACACGAAACGGCCGCATGTACAGGACCCATCTTAATTGTTTTGGGAACGGCATGATATGTATTATACTTGAATGGTTTTGAGTTTTGTATTGCGGTTTTGAGGATAATGAACCTTCACGCCGCAATGGTAACTTGCGGAGGAAAATCATGCTTCTAGCCATAGACGTAGGTAACACCAATATAGTCATGGGATTGTATGACGGACCAACCCACCTCGGAACCAGGCGTATCAGGACTATGGAGGACGCTACGGCAGACGAGTTTTGCCTCATCCTGAGAGATTTAACCTTGATGACGGGGGTGGAACCCAGGAACATCGAGGATGTCATAATTGCCTCGGTCGTTCCTCCGCTGAGGACGGCGTTCGAAGAACTATGCGCCAACTTCCTGAGCCTGAGCCCCATATTCGTGGGTCCAGGCATAAAAACCGGGATGCCTATACGATATGACAATCCAAAAGAGGTTGGGGCAGATCGTATTGTGAATGCCGTGGCCGCTTATGAGAAATACAAATGCGAATTGATTGCTGTGGACTTCGGGACAGCCACTACATTCGATTACATAAACAGGCATGGCGAGTACGAGGGAGGATGCATAGCTCCTGGAGTAAAGATTTCAGCAGAAGCTCTTTTTCACCGGGCTTCCAAACTGTTCCGTGTAGAGCTGGTAGCGCCTCCACGGGTCATCGCCAAAGACACTGCGGCCGCAATTCAGTCCGGCATAATTTTTGGCTATGCTTCGCTGGTTGATGGAATCCTCTCAAGAATGATAGATGAGCTGAAATCAAGACCAAAGGTTATTGCGACCGGAGGGCTCGCCACCGTCATCGTTTCAGAAACAAAACTGGTTGACACCATAGAAGATGATCTCACCATGGAAGGTCTCAGAATACTTTACGCAAGAAATCGACCAGTCAAACGTTAACCGGTCTACAGCATTGCCATGAAAAAAGCCCCACTCCTGATTCAGGAATGGGGCTTTTTGATCACTTCAAAAGAAACTACTAGAATACGCCCTTAACCTTTCCGGTCTCTACATCAACGTCGATTCTACGGAAGGCCGGGTTGGAGCTGGTTCCTGGCATCAGAGATATGGTTCCAGCTACTGGGACCACAAAGCCGGCTCCCTTGTAGGTGAGGATGTCGCGGACTGGAAGCACCCATCCCTTGGGGGTTCCCTTGAGATTCGGGTCATGAGAAAGGCTCAGGTGAGTCTTAACCATACATGTTCCAAGTTTTGACAACTCGGGATCTGCCTCGATTCTCTTCGCCTTCGCTTCAGCCTCCGGCGTGAAGGTCACGCCATCGGCGCCGTAAACGTCTTTGGCTATGAGATCAATCCTCTGGCGCAGAGGCATGCTCAGATCGTAGAGGAGTTTGAAATCATTCTTCTCTTCACAGGCGTCGACAACTGCGTCAGCGAATTCGAGTGATCCGTCACCACCCTTTAGCCAATGCTCGGAAACCGCAACCCTTGCGCCCGCTGCTTCGGAGAGCCTTCTAACAGCAGCCGTTTCATCCTTGGTGTCCGTGTAGAAGGAGTTAATGCAGACAACGGGGTTGATTCCGGCTTTTTTAACTGTCTCGATGTGGTGAATCAGGTTCTTGCAACCTTCTTCGACCCATCCAACATTCTCACCCTCGTATTCTTTTGGCATTGGCAGGCCTGGTCTGGGAACAGGAGCGCCGCCGTGGCACTTGAGGGCCCTGATTGTTGCCACGACCACGGCGCAGTTGGGCTTGAGTCCGGAGAACCGGCATTTCAGGTTCCAGAATTTCTCAAAACCAATATCAGCTCCGAATCCAGACTCGGTCACATGATAATCCGAAACTTTGAGGCCGATTCTATCAGCAATGATGGATGACTGCCCAATCGCTATGTTCGCGAACGGGCCGGCGTGAACGAAAACTGGCTGACCTTCAACTGTCTGTAGCAAGTTCGGGTTGAGCGCTTCGACCATCCATGCGGTCATAGCGCCGTCTACCTGCAAATCAGCCGTGGTGACGGGATCACCTTTTTTGTTGTAGGCCACCACTATCTTGCCCATGCGCTCACGCATGTCTTTGAGGTCTGTGGAAACAGCCAGAATCGCCATGATTTCTGATGACACGGCAATACCGAAAGATGACTTCATCAGGAAGCCATCCATTTTTCCACCCATACCAATCACTATGTTACGCAGTGACTGGGCGCAGAAATCTATGATCCATCCAAATTCTACATTTCGGGGATCTATGTTAAGACGTGGAAGACCTCTCTTTGCCCACTCTTCGTCATCATAGTTGAATTCGTGCTGCATTCTGGCGGTTAGAGCAACCATGGCCAGGTTATGGGCATTCATGATGGCATTGATATCACCGGTCAGGCCCAAAGAGAAAGGGGTTAGAGGAATGCACTGAGCCAAGCCTCCACCTGCGGCCGAACCCTTGATGTTCATGGTTGGGCCACCTGATGGCTGACGTATTGCTGCTACAACCTTCTTGCCGCGTTTGCCCAAGCCTTCAACCAATCCCATCGAACTGGTCGATTTGCCCTCGCCCAATGGTGTTGGGGTAATAGCCGTAACATCAATGTATTTTCCGTCAGGCCTGTCTTTGAGTCGACCAAGCACTTTTCTGAAATCAACCTTGGCCACGTAATGACCGTGAGGCAGCAACTCTTCATCGGTGAGACCAAGCTCATCCCGGAGTTGATAAACTGTTTTCATTGTCTTTTCAGCTTCTTCAGCTATCTGCCAGTCGGCCATCTTGGTAGGATCCAATGCCATCGATACCTCCTCTGTGACTACTAAGCGTAGAATACTACGCCCTTTTATTCAGACTAAAATGTGGAGCTAGAAAAATCAGGTAGAAAACCTCAGCAGGATATAAGAATTCACGCAATTTGGCAACCTAAAATCCATTTGGATTCATCGTTGCCAGACCGAACAAAAAATTTTCCCGCATACATGAACGTTATTATGAAAGATAATTTGCCGCATTCCTGAAAATGGCCAAGCCATCGCCCTCCTCGTTGAGGTCCTCCCTGGTCCAGCGAGGGTGATGGGTCCTGTGAACATAGCATTCAGGGTGTGGCATCAGACCAAAAACACGACCTGTAGGATCACAAAGCCCAGCGATTGAGCGGGTCGATCCATTCGGATTCCACGGATACTCCATCGTTGGCTCAGAACTATCCGGCAGGGTATAATACATGACAGCCTGACCCGCGTTTATTACCTGTTCAACAATGTGTTCGGATGCGGCCACAATCTTCCCTTCCCCATGCCTCACGGGCAAATAACTCTCCAGAATACCCCTGGTGAAAATGCATGGGGATTTTTGATCAACCTGGAGATTGACCCAGCGGTCCTCAAATCGACCGCTGTCATTACCGGTCAATGAAAAGTTGCGTTGATCGTAATTGCTGTTCAGGGCCGGAAGTAAACCAAGTTTTACCAATAATTGGAATCCGTTGCATATTCCCAGAATGAGCTTTTCCGCCTCAACAAAACGAAGGAGCTGGTCAAGCAGCCTTTCACCATTCACTACAGAATGCCTTATTCTGTTGACACAGGCCTGGGCCGCGCCAAGATCATCTCCATCAAGGAAACCACCCGGGAATACTACGAGTTGATAATCATCCAGCTTGACTTCACCTGATACTATAAAGTTCAGGTGTCCGAGCTCTACTTTATTAAATCCAGCCAATTCAAGAACGAATTTCGTTTCATATTCGCAGTTTATGCCATGACCGGTCACTACCAGTGCGCTAAGCGCCATTACAATTACCTTCTTTGATTACCCTACATGCTTCAGAAAAGTGTTTTAACCGATTCAGAAGCCAGATTGAGATAAGTAGTCGGGAACAACCCTATGTAGAGCACAATTACTACCGAGATTGCAAGAGCCAGGTTCATTGACGGGCTAAACTGAAGTTTTTCTGGCTCTGCGTCGGGAGATTCCATGTACATCTTCATTACAACCCTGAAGTAGTAAAAAACCGACGCTGCGCTCGTAAGTACACCTATGATGACCAGCCAGATATATCCAGATTTTATAGCGGCGCTAAATATGGTGAACTTTCCGACAAAGCCAGCGGTAGGCGGTATTCCTGCCAGAGAGAAAAGAAAAATGGACATGGCCAGGGCCAAGGCAGGATGCGACCGTGACAGACCACGATAGTCGTCCAGATTAACGTTAGCCTCTCCCTTTCTACCGATCAGGGTGACTATACCGAAGGCTCCGATGTTAGTGAATGTGTACGCCAGGAGATAATAGAGTATTCCAGATATGCCCGCTTCAGTTCCAGCTATCATGCCTATCATTATGTAACCGGCATGAGCAATACTGGAATAGGCTAGCATTCGCTTAATGTTTTCCTGAATGAGAGCCGCCAGGTTGCCGAGGATCATCGTCAAGGCGGCAAGCGCCCACAGAATCATGGTCCAATTGACCTGAAGAGCGGTCAGGGACTCGAAGAAAACCCTTATGAAGGCAGCAAATGCAACCGCTTTCACCCCGACAGACATGAACCCAGTGATGGGGCTAGGGGCGCCCTCATATACGTCAGGTGTCCACATGTGGAAAGGAACGGCGGCAACCTTGAAAGCAAACCCCACAAGAAGAAGGCCCATCCCCGTAACGCCCATTAGAGTGAATGAGCCAGTCTGAAAGTATTTCGCCAGACCAGGTAGTCCCAAAGTCCCCGAAGCTCCATACAGCAGCGCAGCCCCGTAAAGGAAAAGACCACTGGAGAAAGCTCCAAGAATCAAATACTTCAGAGCTGCCTCGCTCGACTTGGAAGACTTTGACAAAATACCGGTCAATACATAAACTGATATCGATAGTGTCTCCAGGCCAATAAAAATTGTCAGCAGATGGTTTCCTGAAGCCATAAACATCATTCCGGCCCCCGCAAAAAGCAGGAGCACAAAATACTCGTAAAGATCATTCCCTTCATCCGAGAGATATCGAAAGGAAGTCAGGATTGTCATTCCGAGCGCGAACAATATCAGTAGATTGAAAAACCAGGTGTATCCATCAAGAGTAATCATAGACGCAAAGGCCGGCTTATTCAGAGCCCGCAGAGGCGCATTGGCCATGAATGCCAACATGACCGCAAAAGCGCTGATTATTCCTCCGACGGTAGCGGCCCTTTCCCGAATGAAAAGCCCCACAACCATAGTCACTATACCTGCGACAATAAGGATTATAGCAGGTAAAATGCCTCCCAGATTAACCTCGGGTATTTGTATCATCCCGATCGCTCCTGATGCTAATAAGGTCTATCCGACGGCTGAACCGTAGCGGATGTGATCAAATGAGTATGGGCGCCTGCCGACCCTGTTTGGCTCTTGGACTGTTCCAGGTCCATTACCAGCGCTCTTTTCTTTTCGACCTGCTGAATGAAGTTCTTCACAGACGGTTCCATAGGTTTTATGAAAGTGCTTGGATACACACCAATCCAGACTACAAAAACCAGTAACGGAATGAGCACGGCCACTTCCCTCACCGACATATCTTCAAGCATGGAGTTCTTGGGATTTGTGACCTCTCCGAACATGACTCTCTGGAACATCCACAGCATATACACAGCAGCGAAAATCACTCCAGAAGCTGCAAACACGGTGTACCAAGGATACACTTTGAAAGTCCCGACAAGGATCAGAAATTCACCTACAAACCCGTTCAATCCAGGCAGCCCGATGGACGAGAGCGTAAATATCATAAAAAATACCGCAAAAAGAGGCATTACGCTTGATAGTCCGCCGAACTCCGATATGAGTCTGGTGTGTCGTCTCTCGTAAACCATTCCAACTATAAGGAACAGTGCGCCGGTTGACAGACCGTGGTTGATCATCTGAATGATACTACCCTCAAGTCCCTGAACCGTCATGGCAAACATTCCAAGCATCACGAATCCGAGGTGACTTACGCTCGAATAGGCAACGAGCCTTTTCATGTCAGTCTGGACCATCGCTACCCAGGCTCCATAAATGATTCCAATAACCGCCAGCAGACATATCCACGATGAGGCGTCCATCGCGGCATTCGGAAAAAGCGGGATTGCATATCTTATGAAACCGTATGTCCCCATTTTCAGAAGCACTGCGGCAAGGACTACACTGCCGACAGTTGGCGCCTCCGTGTGGGCGTCAGGCAACCATGTATGAAACGGAAACATGGGGACCTTGATCGCAAAGGCAAGGAAAAAGGCCAGGAACAGCCAGAATTGATAATTCAGAGGAACAGCGAATTCGTAGAGTTTTAATAAATCGAACGTGTATACTCCTGTGGATTGTCCTGCTTTGAAATAAAGGACCAGAATGGCCACAAGCATCAGCAGTGAACCAACAATCGTATACAAAACGAACTTTATGGCGGCATACAGTTTTCGCGCCGGGTTACCCCACACTCCAATCAGGAGATACATGGGGATCAGCATTATTTCCCAGAATACGTAGAAAAGGAACAAATCCAGGGAAACAAAGACCCCTATCATGCCCACCTGCAGGAATAGCAGACAGATCATGAATTCCTTTACCCTGACCTTGATGTCCTCCCAGCAGGCCAAAACGACTATCGGGCCAAGAAAAGTAGTCAGCATCAGCAGGAACAGGCTTATCCCGTCTACCCCAAGCTTGTAAGAGACACCCCAGTCCTTGATCCAGGGTCTGTTTTCCATGAACTGCATGGAAGCCGTCGTCGGATCAAACTGAAAATAAACGAACAGGCTGACAACAAAATCCGCCAACATGAACAGCATTGTCACCCATCTAAGCGTCTGATGGGCTTTGGGATTGATGAACAGCAATACAATTATGCCTATCAGAGGCAAAAATGTTATCAGGCTAAGTAGGTAGGACACATTCTCCATGAATGATACGCCTCCGTGTCTTATCTTAAGACGAGATAACCGATGACGACAGTAGCCCCTAACATGATAGAGAGGGCATAATCCTTTACCAATCCGGATTCAAGATAACTCAGGAGTCTACCCACGGACCGGGTCACCCAGGCTACGCCGTTGACAGCTCCATCAATTACCAGTTCATCAAATTCCTTCCATAGCATCTTCGAGAATTTGACTATTGAATCTACAAAAAGGTAATCATACAGTTCGTCAATCCAGTATTTGTTATAGACCAGTTTATGAACCTCAGGAACCCTTGCCACTACCCTGTCAGACGCATCGACGTTAGTAACATACATGTATCGGGCAGTAATCAGTCCAAAGATAGCTATACCCAATGACACCGCCATAAGAGCGATTTCCGCCGCCACAGATGGGTGCTCGGCGTGATGAGCGCCGTGATCAATGATGGCCTTGGCAGGCGCGAAGATCGGCGCCAGAAAATCACCAAACCGGTTGTAACCTTCCAGTATAGGGATGCCAATCAGGCCTCCAACCAGAGAAAGACCGGCAAGTATCATGAGTGGAACTGTCATCAATGGAGGAGATTCATGCAGGTGATGGGCTGCGTGAGGTTCAACCCTGGATTTACCGTAAAACGTCATAAAAACGGATCTGAACATGTAAAAAGACGTCATTACGGCTGCAATTGCTCCGAGTAGCCAGAATCCAAGATGCTTCTGAAGAGAATAAAAAAGTATTTCATCCTTACTGAAAAATCCGGCGAAGGGAAATATACCAGCGATAGCCAGAGTCCCAAAAAGGTAAGTCATGTGGGTGTATGGCAATTTTCCCCTCAGATTACCCATCTTCCTCATGTCAAGCTCACCCGACATGGCGTGCATAACGCTTCCGGCTGCCAGGAACAACAAAGCCTTAAAGAAAGCGTGTGTCATGAGGTGAAAGATTCCGGATGCAAAGGCTCCAACTCCACAGGCCATGAACATGTAACCCAACTGACTGATGGTCGAATAGGCCAGAACCCTTTTGATATCGAACTGTGTCATGCCTATAGTGGCTGCAAAGAAGGCGGTGGCTCCTCCAATAACCGCCACAACGGTCATTGAAACCGGCGCCAGGGCAAAAAGAACGCTGCATCTGGCTACCATGTAGACTCCGGCGGTAACCATGGTGGCTGCGTGGATCAGTGCGCTGACTGGCGTAGGACCTTCCATGGCGTCGGGAAGCCAGGTGTAGAGGGGTATCTGCGCAGATTTTCCAGTGGCGCCAACGAAGAGCAACAGAGTGATCAGGGTAACCATTAACCCACCCGGAGCCAGTTTCTCCGGAGCGGCCGACATAACATCACCGTAGTTGAAGGTGCCAAAAAGCGTAAATATAAGGAACATTGCCAACAGGAAACCGAAATCACCTATCCTGTTAACAACAAACGCCTTCTTGCCGGCGTCAGAGGCAGACTTCTTGTCGTAATAGTATCCAATCAGCAGGTATGAACATAAACCAACGCCCTCCCAACCAACAAACATCAGCATGAAGTTGTTGGATGATACGAGTATCAGCATGTTGAAAACGAACAGGTTTAGATAGCAGAAGAAACGTCTGAAGCCTGTCTCCCCATGCATGTAGCCAATAGAGTAGATGTGTATCAGGCAACCAACACCGCTGACCACCAGTATCATTATCATGCTAAGTGGATCGATGAGGAAACCAATCGGTACATTGAGATCTCCGGACATCATCCACGTGTAAACTATTTTCTGAACGGAGCGACTCTCAGGCGGCAACTGAAGCAGTTCCTGAAATATCAGGAGCGCCACAACAAATGAGGCCCCGACTGATAGCGCCCCTATCCAGCCGATGGTCTTCTCGGTGAAATTTCGCCCAATCAAGCCGTTGATCAGAAATCCTATCAACGGAAACACGGGTATTAACCATACCAGATCAAACATGCCAGGCTCCCAATCGTAAATTCACTATCATTAACACTCTGCGCCGACAGCGGAAACGGAACCGCTGCTCACCATTTCATGATATTTATCTCGTTCACATTAATCGTGCCTTTTTGCCTGAAGATAGCAACAGCTATGGCAAGCCCGACCGCAACCTCCGCAGCGGCTACGACCATGACAAAAAGCACGAATATCTGCCCTTCAATTGACCCCAGATACCTGGAAATGGCTACAAATGAAAGGTTTACCGCGTTAAGCATAAGCTCCAGCGACATCAGGATCACAATGAGATTCCTGCGGAACATGACCCCGATCACACCCAAGCTGAATAAAATCGCTGAAACTACCAGGTAATGTTGAACATCAACCATCTGTCTTTTCCCTGATTAAAGGTTAGTTAGCGTATTAACTCAAAAGGCCAGGATATCGCAGGATATCTTACCTGGCTGATTTCTTGCCGATTATTACGGTTCCCACTATTGCCGCCAACAAAAGCACTGATGCGATTTCAAAGGGCAACAGATAGGTAGTAAACAGTTCCTGAGCAATTATCTCCGTGTTAGTGAGGCCTGAGGCTGCGGCCGTAGCGCTGACTGGACCGGCTGTTGACACGATGCCACGCGACGCAGGGATCAGGAACACCACGAACATCATTGCCAATACTATCCCAGCCCCATAGCGAACCCGACGCTTCTCCGGCGGCATTACAAATTCGTCCAGGTTCAGCAGCATGATCACAAACAGGAACAGAACCATGATCGCGCCTGCGTAAACGATGATCTGAACCATGGCCAGGAATTCAGCGTGCAACAAAATGAACAGACAGGCCAGACCGATCATGGTTAAAATCATGAAAAGCACGTTGTGGACGGGTCTTCGTAGAAAAACAACAAAGACTCCCGAGATCAGCGTTACAGCGGCTAGCGCATAAAATAGAACGGCTTCCATGGATGTGGTTATACCTCCGAAATAGCGCCAGACCTGTTTACAGTGGGCAATGGTCGGATCCACTGTGACAGACGGCGAACGGCTTTAGCTAAAAGCTGGCAACTAAACTAAAAACCGACATCTAAACGGTTTCTCGGCCAAAATACCTGGCGACTACAACAACCGTGGTAGAACGCCTATCGAGGCTGGCTTATCCAGCCTTTTTGGTCTTTTCGTATCTCGGGTGAGGTGGCTGCAAAAGCGCCTCCTTATCCAGACAAAGATCCTTCCGGGTATACTCGGATATTTCATATGCCGTGGACATTTCTATGGCTTCTTTCGGGCAAACCTCGACACAATAGCCACAGAAGATGCAACGGGTAAGGTCAATTTCGTATCTCTCAGGATAACGACGGTTGTCGGGTTCGGCCGCCCCCTCTATGTATATGCACTCGGCCGGGCAAACTGTGGCGCATAACATGCATGCTACACATCGTATTTTGCCTGACGGATGGACCGTCAGAACGTGACGCCCTCTCCATCTCCTGGCCACATCCCATTTCTCGTCCGGGTATTGCAGAGTTACCTTCTTCTTGAACACATGGGCAAGAGTAAGTTTCAGGCCTTGTAGTAATGGGACAATCATTTCTCAAATCCCTCTCGTATAAACTGATAACAAGCTGGCTCACTACAGATGCAAATCATACAGACGGTGTCCTGTCACGCTGCCCAGTACTGGAGGTAGAGCGTGTAGATGAAGGCCGTGACCATCACATTCAGTAATCCCACTGGTACCAGTGTCTTCCAGCCGAAAGACATGACCCTGTCGTACCTTAACCGGGGATAGGTGCCTCTGATCCAGACAAACACGAATACGAAGAAAAACATCTTTGCAAGGAACCAGATGATCGGCGGAAGAAATGGACCTTGCCACCCGCCGAAGAATAAAGTCGTAGTCAGTGCGCTAAGGAAAAGAAGATGCGCATACTCCCCGAGATAGAATAAGCCGAATTTCATCGAGCTGTATTCAGTCTGATACCCGGCGACCAACTCATTTTCGCACTCCATCAAATCAAATGGTGTTCTCGCTATTTCGGCGCTTCCCGCTATCATGAACAAAAGAAAGCCAAGAGGTTGCCGAAACACATACCATTTCCATACTGAATCCTGATTCTGAACTATCTCTACCAAGTTGAGCGTCCCAGCCAGGAGAAGCACCCCTACAACTGAGAGGCTTAGTCCGAGTTCATAACTGATCATCTGAGCAGCGGCCCTTACGGACCCCAGGAGAGAGTATTTGCTATTCGACGCCCATCCTCCAAGGATCACCCCGTAGACACCCAGCGAAGAGATGCCAAAGATGTAGAGGATTCCTACGTTAATATCAGCAATCACTCCCGTGTTCAGATCGTATTTGGCAGCTTCCGGACCAAGAAAATATTCCAGACCTAATCCCTTGGCGAATGGAATGACGGCAAACGGAATTAAAGCGCAAACAACAACAATCAGTGGAGCAAGGATGTAGACTGCCTTGTTAGCGCCCGCTACAGTTATTTCTTCCTTGAGTAGCAGCTTTGCGCCGTCAGCCAGAGGTTGCAGCAGACCCCAGGGGCCAACCCTGTTCGGTCCAACCCTGACCTGGATCCAGCCCAAGACTTTTCGTTCGATTAGGGTCAGATAAGCTACAAACGTCAGGATAGCCACTATGACCAACAAGACCTTGACGACCACCATTATTATCGGCATGGCGGATTCCATATTATCAACCTCACTGATCTTCTATGCCTTTTCAACCTTGACCTTGACCAAGGGCTCATTCCATTTCACAAGACTGTTAAGCTTCAGGGATGGAAAATGGTAAGGAACAACAATCTGTCCAGGTAGAGATCTGCGCGACCATTTTACCTTGAGCTTCAGACCTACTCCATACTGATCCGTCAGTGTGACCGTGTTCCCTTCTTCCAGAGCGAGCTTTTTCATGTCGGCCGCACACATTTCTGCCATGGCCTCAGGGGAAACCTCCATCAAAGAGGGGCTCCAGACAGACATTGAACCGGAATGGAACTTCGAAACCACTGGAACAATAGAGAATTGCCCGCTGGAATCCGTATTGGCATTTAAGGGCCCTGCTACAGCGAGTTTCGCTTTCCCAGCAGTGAATCCATCAGAATAAAGAACCTCGCAGCTCTTGTCTCCAGGATTCTTACATGGCCAAACAATGCCATTAATTCCAGTGTTCTCGTAACTGACACCTGAATACGACTCAACCGATCCAGAGATTTCCGCCATCACATCCTTGGGAGAAGAATACGAGAATCCTGTCGGTCCCATTCTGCTCGCAAGTTCCTGAAAAATTTCGAGGTCGGAACGCCCCAGTTTTTCCTTGGTAGACGGATTGACTTTCTGAATTCTTCGCTCCGCGCTCGTAAAAGTGCCCTCTTTTTCAAAAGCCGAACAAGCCGGTAAAACGACATCGGCCATTTTTGCTGTGGATGTGAAAAACATATCCTGCACGACAACAAACTCCGCCGCCTTCAGCGCCTTCTCAGTCTGAATGCGATCTGGGTAGCCATCGACAGGGTTTTCTCCCACAATATAAAGAGCTTTGATTGATCCAGCTTCGGCGCCTTTAAGGATATCAGCGGCATTTAGTCCGGCGCTGGCTGGAAGCTTCGTTTTCCAAAGGGTTTCGAATTTTTTTCGACTGGCTTCATCTTCCAGCAGTCCAAGTCCGGGAAGATGGCGGGGTGTAAGTCCCATATCAATGGCGCCCTGCGAATTGGCTTTCTCACCGAGAACCATTACACCACAGGATGGCTTGCCAATATGGCCGGTCAAGACCGCAAGAGTCGCAGCCGCCCTGGCATTTTCATCACCGGGAATTACTCTGTACAGTCCTTCGGAAAGCAGGGTCATCGCCGTTGGAGCCTTCGCGTACGCTCGAGCTGCTTCCTTGATCAATTCGCTGTCAATACCCAGTTCGGACGCTACCCTGTCTGGATGGTAATCCTTTAAGGACGCTGTAAGGGCTTCAAATCCTTCTGCTTTGGCTGCTACATTTTTGTCATCATAAAGGCCTTCATCAATTATGACCTTTATCATCGAAAAAATGACTGCTGACTCACGACCCGCGGGAGCCGGTATGAAAAAGCCGCCCCGCTCCGTGAGTTTGGTTTTTATTGAATCGATGACTATGACTTTGGCCCTCTTTCTGCCAGTAGCCATTATCACTTCGTTCTTCGCGACAGGATGAGATTCTGTGAGATCTGCCCCGGCCAGGAGAATTACGCTTGATTCCCTGATTTCACGGATTGAATTGGTCGATGACGGATATCCCAACACAGACGCCAACCCGTCAATGGCCGACGCATATGAAATGCCAGCGGCGTGATCGAGATTTGCGGACCCAAGAACAGATTTCACGAGCCTGTTGAAAACAAAGGCTTCTTCATTGGTAAGACGAGCTGAGCCAAGAGCGGCTATGGCCTGCGATCCATGAGCTTTCTTTGCTTTAGCAAGACCTTCAGCGACGGCCGAAAGAGCTTCTTCCCAAGTTGCTTCTGAAAGAACTCCGTCTTTTTTCACCAATGGGGTGTCAAGACGACCTTCCGAATATGCGTATGTCCAACCGTAGCGTCCTTTCACACATAGGCTTCCTTCGTTGGGAGCATCGGCGTGTGAATCCACGTAGACGGTGGTCCGGTCTTTCTCCTGGAGATCCAGACTACACCCCAGACTGCAAAAAGAGCATGTAGTGGTAGTGTGAGATAACTCAAACCTGCGACCGGTCCCAACAAGCCATTTAGATGAAATAGCTCCTACCGGACAAATGTCGGCGCATTGACCACAGAATTCGCAATCCAGGGGTCTCTCGAAATCAGTGGAAACTTCGGAATTCAAGCCCCTGTTAATGAAGCTTATTTCACTTTGCCCCTGAACTTCTTCACAGATTCGCACACACATTCCGCACCTTATGCAGAGATTCATGTTGAACCTGATAAAGCTTGAATCATTGTCAACATGGAAATAACGCGCCTGCCTTACAAAAGGCAGGTCGGGAATTTCATGCTCAAATACCAGATTCTGAAGTTCACAGTCCCCAGCGGCGTCGCAATTGGGACACAGTAGGGGGTGGGACCTCAACAACAGCATTAGCTGGGTGCGACGGGACGCTTTCAACGCAGGGGTGTCTGTAGCGACCTCCATACCATCGCGAGCAGGGTTAAAACACGCCGGCATGGTTCGAGTCCTGCCTCGGGCGGTGACCTCAACAACACAGAGTCGGCAGGCCCCGTAGGGAATGAGGCGCTTGTCATGACATAAAGTGGGAATCCGCACACCTGCAGCCTGTGCAGCTTCCAGGATGGAACTTCCCTTTTTTACCGAAACCTTAACGCCATCAACGGTCAAAGTAACCATAGATTTCTACTCGCAAGATGGATTATGACCCTGCTTAACAGCCTTGAATCAAAGGAGTCCCAGGCTGAGGAGACAGGAGTCAATTAATATTTCAAAGCAATACTCTTTCAGGATATACGTAAGTCCTCATTCTGCCTGACCATTTCGGCTTTACCTGATGGCCCCAAATTTACATGTCTGAATGCAGGTTCGACATTTTGTGCATTTTTCACGATCAATCCATGCCACCTTTTTCTTTTCCCAAACAATAGCGTTGGATGGGCAGGCCTTGAAACAGGCTCCGCACATCTTGCACTTGTCATCCATGACCACAAAATCGATCAGGTCGGGACAGACCAGCGCTGGACAGTGTTTGTCCCTGATGTGGGCGTCGTATTCATCCCTGAAATAGCGGATTGTGGACAGAACCGGATTAGCTGCGCTTTTGCCAAGACCACAGTGTGAAGTGTCATTGACGTGGTTGCCAAGCTCTATGAGGAATTCCACATCACCTTCCTGGCCACGGCCTTCACATATGTCTGTCAGCTTGTCAAACATGGCCTTCAGACCTTCCCGACAAGGAGTGCATTTACCGCAGGACTCATCCACGCTGAAATTGGTAAAGAATTTGGCGGTATCGACCATGCATGTCATGTCGTCCATGACCACGACTCCACCAGATCCCATCATGGCTCCCACGCCCTGCAACGATTCGTAGTCAATTTCAACGTCTTCCATTCCGTTAGGAATACATCCACCAGATGGACCCCCAATTTGAGCGGCCTTGAATTTTCTTTTTTTTGGGATTCCGCCGCCAATATCGAAAATCAGACTCTTCAGGGTGGTTCCCATGGGAACTTCCACTAGCCCCACATGATTGATGGCTCCGGTAAGCGCGAACACTTTGGTTCCCTTGCTGCCCTCAGTACCAATGGAAGCAAACCAGTCGCCGCCATGAAGTATCAACGGATTGAGATTGGCGAACGTTTCGACATTGTTCAGATTGGTAGGCTGATTCCATAAACCTGCCTCGGCGCTTCGAGGAGGTTTGATTCTGGGCATTCCGCGTTTTCCCTCAATGGAATACATGAGCGCAGTGGATTCACCACAGACAAAAGCACCGGCTCCAGGGGCTATTCCAATGTCGAAATTGAACCCGGAATCGAAGATATTCTGGCCTAACAGACCGTAGTCTCTGGCGTCCCTGATTGCCTTCTCGAGTCGTTGTATGGCAAGAGGGTACTCAGCCCTGACGTATATGTATCCCTGTTCAGCTCCGATTGCATAACCGGATATCGCCATTCCCTCAAGCACAGAATGTGGATCACCTTCCATGACTGAGCGGTCCATAAAAGCTCCGGGATCGCCTTCGTCACCATTACAAATGGTATACTTTGGAAAACTGTCATATTTCCGACATTCTTCCCATTTGAGTCCGGTGGGAAAGCCACCGCCTCCCCTTCCTCTGAGACCTGACTTCTTGACTTCCTCGATGACCTGCTCTGGAGTCATCTCTTTGAGGCATTTGGCGAGCGCAGCATATCCATCTCTGGCGATGTATTCGTCGATGCTTTCCGCGTCGATGAGACCTCTGTTTCTAAGGACGATGAGTCTTTGAAGCCCAAAAAAGGCTATATCCTTCATCAAGGGGACACGGCCCTTTTTCCCCTCTTCCTTGAACAGCAACTGCTCAACGAGGCGCCCCTTTATTACGTGCTCCTCGATTATCAATGGGGCATGCTCGGGCTTTACCTGATTGTAAAAGACTCCATCCGGGTAAACGACTACCAGAGGCCCCATGGCGCAAAAGCCATTACAACCGGTCATGATAATCTGAACTTCGTCCTGCAGGTTTCTTTTCGACAACTCTTTTTCAAGAGCGTCCTTCACATCGAGGGATCCGCTAGCTATGCACCCGGTTCCGGCGCACATCATTAGCTGCATTCTATAAAAAGGGCTCGCACACATAGCCTATACTCCGCAAAAGCCAAGGATTGACTCTCAATGAATTTTTCCAGCCGAGATGCGCTTTGTCATGTAGCCAGCGTTTCGCTGCCAATGGCAAGCGCGTAGTCTTCCACGACCTTACCCTCCATAACGTGCTCGTCAAAAATACGTCTGGCCTTCTCCTTGTCCAGCGATACATATTTCACGGGAGCAGAATCTTCAAGCTCGACCGTGATCATGGGTTCCTTGGCGCACAGACCAGCGCAGCCAGAGTTGGTAAGGATGATGTCGGTAATGTCTTTGTCAGCAATTATGTCGCGAAAAACGGTCATTATGTCCCTAGCGCCGGCCGCTATTCCACATGTGCCCATGTGGACAGTGATCTTTGCCCTGTGATGACCCGCACGAACACTCATTTTGTTCAATTGCTGCTCTTTTATCTTCTTGAGGTCCTCTATCGAAATTTTTGGCATGAACGCCTCCAGATGATTTTTATGTGCTGGTCAGAGTCCAGACGCCAAGACACCGTAAAATCCGCCTCCACAAAATCCTGGACTATTGGTAACCATCAAGAATACTAATGGTTTTAGGTGGCTGAATATTACCGTGAGTATCTTCACCTATCATCATTACCGGCGCCAGACCACACGCTCCGAGGCATCTGACCGCCTCCATGGTGAAACGACCGTCTTCGGAAGTCTCACCCACATTTATACCTACTTCCCTGACTATGTTCTCAAGGATCTCTTTGGAACCCTTCACGTAACAGGCGGTTCCGAGACACAGCCGGATGGTATGTCGTCCACGAGGAGTGATGGTAAAGAAAGAGTAGAATGTAACGACTCCGTAAATGTGAGAAGCCGGTATGTTCAATCCCATGGAAAGCTTTCTCTGGACTTCCATAGGCAAATAGCCAAACATTTCCTGGGCCTCTTTTAGAGCGGGTATCAGGTTCTGGGTGGAGCCAGCGTACTTATCTATGATCTCATCGAGTTGATTCAAGGTTTCAGGCGGGATAACCTCAACCGATGGCACTACTTTCTTTTTCAGTAAAGCGTCTCTCTCTTGCACTTTCTTGCATCTCCCTTTTGCAGGATGACCTAATCCACATGGGTCTCGCTGATGCCAGCAACAAGATTGTCACGTATCAGGCGAATGACACTGGGATGGTTGATGGGAATGTCATCCATTACACACCTTATTTCTCGTGTGTCCAAGCAGTAATGTTTATGATCAGACCTGTATTCAAAAACAAAATCGACGTCTGCATTTCCTTCGATCAAACACAGAACCGTTCCGGCCAGATCTCCCATTGGCTTTCGATCAATGTGCGAACGTCTCATTGTAGCGACCAGCTTCGTGCCTGAACCTAACTCGGATGTCAATGAGATTTCTCCCTCTGCCTCCTGAACCGACTGCTGTAGCAGGGATAATCCCAGTCCTACGCTACGCGTGGTCCTGGTCGTCACAAAAGGATCCATGACTCGACTCAGGAACTCTGGAGCCATACCTCGTCCATTATCTTCGATCGATATTGTTAGCCTGTCTGTCAAGGTATCCTCGTCGATGAAAATCTTTATCAAATCGGCGCCGGCCCGTATCCCATTCTCCGCAAGATCCAGAATATGCAGAGAAATATCTTCCATTACGATTCACAACGCCACTAAACTTAAGAATCCGGCTTCAGCGCCCATTAACTGATTCGTTCTTCAGCAACTTTCTGCGAACCTGCCTGAAGTTCTGGTGATTCGCTCTGTTCCTCAAAACCGCCGCTATCTCATGGAAACTCAGATTTCCGAGATGCGCCTCTGTGTATCCTGCCCCTATGTCCTCTAAGAAGTGAGCGTCTGATGAAGTCAGCAGGTTGTAGTCACCAGCCTGCCTGTATCTCTTCCTGACCTCATCAAAATCATTCCTGACCGAGACTTCCAGAGCGTCGAGTTCCAGTCCGGCGGGAATGAACCCCAACTGGGCGAATATTCCAAAACCAGACCTGTCTACATGTGAAGCTATAGCTAATCCGTTGTAAAAACGTATAAGCCTTGTCACCCTTTCCAGATCCAGAGTAGTAGCGCCAATCAGCAACCGCTCATCTATGTCTTCAACTTCATCAAACTCGTTTACCACCACCTGGACGCCTATGGCCGCTTCGTCGTTCATTCCGTGTAATCTGGAGTATATTTCTTCCTGAACGCTATCAGCTTCTTTCTGCCTGCCAAAGATCCCGAGGATGTGAACCTCTTCCCTTGTGGTGATCTCGATTCCTGGTAGCACCAGAAGGGGTTTGCCAATCGCCGCCCTGCGACACGCTTCGGAATTTCTCGCCGAATTGTGGTCGCAGATCGCTATAGCGTCCAATCCGACTTCGACAGCCCGCCGGACTACGGCCTTTGGGGTCATATCGGCTATTTCCGTGCATGGGGACAACACAGTGTGAATGTGTAAATCCAACTTGTAAGTCTGGAGCGCTACCTGATTTTCCCCTTACACATACCTCGTTCTTTTGCTATCGGTGCAATAGCAATGTGAACTTCATTACTAGGACCTTCTCACACCCATCTGGTAAAGTCGTCCAGCTGTTTCAAAAGATGACAGATCACTCACCAGGACAACAACCCCTTGTTCTTCAGCCTTTTTCAAGGTTTCGGCGTCAGGCTCGCGTTTCCCCACTATGATTATGCCCGCCAGGTTGTTGAGGAAGGCTACCGCCACAATGTTCTGGTGAACCTGCAGGGTTATCCACAAATCACCTTCCTTTGCGTTTGCGATTACATCGCTAAGCAAATCACTGGTGTACCCGCCCTTCACTTGATTATCCAGACTGGAGCCACAGGCCTTGACTTCGAGATTCAATGAGTCTGCAATTTCTTTTAAAGTCATGTTTTGAGTCGATTCTCCCGTAATTATCTGTCTACTTCGGCCAAGACAATATCCACACTGGATAAAATTGCAATAAGATCAGCGAACAGGCATCCTCTTGACATGGTTCTCAGGGCCTGAAGGTTCACAAAAGCAGGCGCCCTCCATTTTAGCCTTGACGGCTTGGGAGACCCGTCACTGATTATGTAACAGCCAAGTTCACCACGTGGTGATTCTATACATTCATAGTATTCGCCAGCGGGAGGTTTGGTCCCATCAACTACCAGCATGAAGTGATGGATCAGAGCCTCCATCTTGGTGTAGATATCCTGCTGTTCTGGAAAAACTTTTCCCGGACTTTTAGCTCTGTATGGACCTTCCGGCAGTTTGGCGATGGTCTGTTTCAGAATTTTGTTACTTTCACGCATTTCCTGAATTCGGACCAGATAACGCGAATATATGTCGCATCCGTATTGGACGGGAACATCAAAATCATAGTTCTCATAACCGCAATATGGGTGAGACTTGCGGACGTCCCATTTCAGGCCACTAGCTCTGACCATTGGACCCGAAACGCCCAATGATATAGCGTCCTCAAGGGATAGAAAACCGACATTCTTTGTTCGATCCATGTAGATGGCGTTCTTGGTCAACAGAGTCTCGTATTCATCCACGCGCTGGTCGAAATGATCACAGAAGGCGTTGAGTCGCTCAATGAATCCTTCTTCAAGATCCTGAGCCACGCCTCCGATCCTGATGTAGTTGGGCATCAACCGGCCGCCTGCGGTTAACTCGAAAAGATTCATTATCTCTTCGCGTTCCCTCAACATATAGAACATGGGTGTCATCGCGCCGATGTCGTGACCGTGAGTGCCAGCCCAGAAAAGGTGACTGAATATCCTGGACAACTCAGCCATCATCACCCTGATGACCTGCGCTCGCTCCGGAATCGTAACGCCGAGCAGTTTCTCAACACACATTGAGAAAACCAGAGAGTTGGAAGAAGCCCCCATGTAATCACAGCGCTCAGTAAGCGGGATGACCTGATGATACTGTTTGTTTTCGCAGGTTTTCTCAAAACCCCTGTGCAGATATCCAAGATAAGGAATAACATCTACAACAATCTCACCATCCAGCTCGACAATGGCTCTGAAAACTCCGTGCGTGCTTGGGTGATGCGGACCGAGGTTCAGTTCCATCAGTTCACTTCTAACATCAGGCTCTTTACTGGTGACTTGCGACATGGCAGGCAGATTCCTCACGCAAACCTTATTTTGGCAAATCAGGCGTGTCCTGATCTGTTCCTGAAAGAGGGAAGTCCTTCCTGAGTGGATGGACAGTCCATTCATCTGGCAATAGCAGCTTCCTTGGGTCTGGATGGTTGTTGAAGGTGATGCCGAACATTTCGGAGGTTTCCCGTTCATGCCAGTCGGCTGAAGCCCAGACCTCACAAACTGAGTCAACGGACACGACTCCGGAGTCATTTTCATCTATCCGGGTCTTTAGCCTCAGGCGCTCTGTGGTGGTTGTGGAATAAAGCTGGTAGATGATTTCAAACCTGGGATTTTCCGGCAACCTATCCACGCCTGCGACAAACGAAAGGTAGTTGAAGTTGAGACCTGGCTCATCCCTGAGGAACTTGCAGATCTGGACTACTTTTTGACTGGGGACGGTCACTACCACCTGTCCTAGAGCAGCCTGGACTTCTATGGAGTCGGAGCCAAAACCGGGGGCTAGTTTTTCCTTTACCAGATCGGGATTCATTTACCAACCACCTTGATTTGATGAAATTCCGGATTCTTTATTGATTGCTCTTTCATGACCTTTGCATGGAGCTGCAGTATGCCATCGAGGAGGGCTTCCGGCCTGGGAGGACAACCGGGTATGTATACGTCGACAGGAAGGTAACGGTCTATACCCTGCACCACTGCGTAATTCTTGTATATTCCCCCGGAACAGGCGCATGCGCCCATTGCAATGACCCACTTGGGTTCAGCCATCTGTTCGTAGATTCTGAGGACAGCCGGCAGCATCTTTTTCGAGGCGGTGCCGGACACGATCATGAGATCAGCGTGCCTTGGAGAAGGTCTGGCAACTTCCATTCCGAACCTGGACAGGTCGTATCTGCTTACGAAGGTTGCGATCATTTCCAGAGCGCAACAGGCCAGACCGAAGCCGAGTGGCCACATGGACGATTTCCTCGCCCAGTTTACGAACCATTCCAGATTGGTAACGTGAACGGTGTTGTCCAGATGATTTACTATTCCCATTGCAGCGCACCTTTTCTCCATACGTAGATTAGACCGGCCAGAAGCACCAATACGAACACCAGCATTTCGATAAAGCCGAAGAACATGAGTTTGTCGTATATGTTGGCCCATGGAAACAGAAAGATTAGTTCAACATCAAAAACTATGAAGAGCATTCCAATGATAAAGAACTTGACGGAAAACCTTTGCCGCGCTCCCCCGATGGGGTCCATGCCGCATTCATACGGCATCAGCTTAATGGGAGTGGGAAATCTTTTTCCTAGGAGTGTAGACAACACTATGATAGCAGAGCCTACAAATGCGGAAACGAGAAGGATCACAAGCACCGGGAGGTAACTTTCTAGCATCGCACTACTCCGTATCTTGCCACGGCCCCCCGTGAGCTAAGAACAATGTACTGGGCCATTATTGAGAAGATTGATTGACTATCGTCTTCACCCTGAAACGTCCATAGATTAGATTACTGAAATTATCTAGTCAACATTTTTCTCATCACCCGGGCAACTATTGTGAGTAATTGAGGAGGAAAACCATATCGAGCCGAGTGCCGCCACCTGGCTCGGATATTAGCCACATCATGTCAGACACTCTCTTGATATTAGCCAATCCCATACCTGCTCCAAACCCCATGTCGCGAATCCATTTCGGGGCTGTGGAATAGCCAGGTTGAAGGACCTGTTTCAGGTCGTCTATGCCCGGACCGTGATCTACCGCCGAAATACAGAGCTTATCCTTACGGATGTCAACCAGGATCTCTCCTCCCACGTCTGTGTGAATGACCAGATTCATCTCCGCTTCGTAAACAGCGACTGCGACGCGCCTGACTATCTGAGGGTTAATTACAAGCCTCTGAAGCGTTTTTTTTATGAGGCTGGAAGCCTTCCCTGCATTGGAAAAATCCTTGTCATCCACTACGAATCTCAGTAGAAGGCTCGTATCGTCTGAGACGACATCATGGAAGATGTGGCTGGCGCGGTATGTGTGAAGTTTTTCTGCCTCATTCTTTTGCAGACTTTTGTCAAGTTGTCTGAGCAGGTACCTGGTAAGAGTGCCGGTGGTGATAATTCCGACAAGGTTACCGTCGTTGTCGACCACTGGCAAACGGCTGGAACCTTTCAGTCCGAGAATATTTGCCACTTCGGCGACGACAGAATCCTTGAATACCGTTTTTACAGGTACAGACATTGACTCAGTCACTGGCTCATGCAGCCTGCCCTCCTCCATCGCCAGGACTACGTCAGTCATGGTGAGCATCCCCAAAATTCTTCCTTCATGCACTACAGGCCCTCCGGAAATGTGGGTTTGCTTCATCACTGCCTTGACAGCGGCTATGGTCATGGATGGATCAAAGATGATGACATCTGTCGCCATCACATCCCGTACACGAGTGGTATAGATTAATTCCTGAACCTTTGTAAGCGATTGATCGGTCATTTCACCACGAGTCGTTTCTAATCCTGACTACGCCCAGCCCCGGAAGCCCGGCTAAAGCAAGTCTACCACACGCTTCGTACATAGTATATCCGGTGCTAGCCAATGTAACTCCGAGTTCCCGCGCAAGCTCAATTGTCTCTGGGGGAGCTTTCTTGTCGCGAACCAGCACAATTACATTAATTCCTGCCATTTCAGCCGTGCGCACCACCTGTGGGTTTGTCAGCCCTGTTAACAGGACCATGCCCGCAGCCCCAAAAGCCAACACATCACTCATCAGGTCTGCGGCTCCTCCGAACGGAATTTCTTCCTCCGGTCCGTGGTTTTCCAGAATCATTTCGGCATCAAGGGTTTTCAGCAATTCCTGGAGTTTCATTTAACACCCAATAAATTTACTCAACTATCCAGATATGATCACCCTGGTCAAATGATGTCAAGAAGTTTAGCCGCAGGGCCATGTCGGAATTGAATTTTGTCAGATATTCCTCAAGGAATCCAGAACCTGGTCATTACATTTTGGTACTTTTTCCACCAATTTATTACCATTGTGTAAGAACAGGAAAGACCACGACATCAACTCTATCAATATTATTGCGTTATTACAAGTCCTTATGGCTGGCAATGTTTTGGCTTGTGGTTTGCAAAGGTAGTGAGGAATTCTCGCTACTCAGCAGCGGAGCCGGATGGTCAGCCACATGAAAACCATTGTCAACCAATTGGAGCTCAAAGTTCTTCACGATATCAGTAAGATTATAGGACAGTCGCTGAATCTTGATGAGACTCTGGATAGGGTTTTGGGAATACTCTCAGAAGATTTGTCCATGAAGAGGGCCACAGTAACCCTCATGAACCCGGAGACTGGCCAGTTGTTCATAGCGGCTTCACATGGCATGAGTTCCGAGAAAAGGGAACGAGGAGTATATAGACTGAACGAAGGGGTCACTGGCCGAATTTTTTCGGCGAATGAGCCTTTCGTGGTTCCGGACATCAGTTCTGAACCTCTGTTTCTGAACAGGACTGGAACCAGAAACCTGCACAAGGGGAAGGTTTCTTTTGTGGGCGTCCCTATAGTATTGCATGGCGTGCCCATAGGGGTCCTCAGTGTTGATCGGCTATTCGATGAGGACATTTCATTTGAGGAGGACATACGATTTCTGTCGATTCTTTCAGCGCTGGTAGGTCAGCTAGTGAGCATAAATCGGCAGGTGAAACAGCGTGAGTTTAATCTGGTCAGGGCCAATGATGCGCTTAAGGAAGAGATTTCCCAGAAAGCGGCCAACTTTTTTTCCACAGCCAACAGTCCAGTAATGCTTGAGGTTCAGCAATTAATACGTAAAGTCGCTCCAACAAAAGCCACGGTACTGCTGCTGGGTGAATCTGGAACCGGAAAGACCCTGGTCGCCCAGATCATTCATGAAATGGGTCCCAGAAAAAGGTTTCCATTCATCAAGCTAAACAGCGCAGCGCTTCCTGAGAATCTTCTTGAATCTGAATTGTTCGGTCATGAGAAAGGCGCATTTGCGGGGGCAACAGAGACCAAGAAAGGTAGGGTTGAGGAGGCGGATGGTGGGACGCTCTTCCTGGATGAAATCGGTGATGTGACCTTGCAGCTTCAGGCCAAACTTTTGAGGTTCATTCAGGACAAGGAATTCGAGAGATTGGGGAGTACGGCGACCCGCACGGTCGATGTCCGAATAGTGGCGGCGACTAACCAGAACCTTGAATCGGCTGTAGGTGAAGGTCTGTTCCGTCAGGACCTGTATTACAGGCTGAATGTTTTTCCGATCCGAATGCCGCCGTTGTCAGGTCGCAACGAGGACATACCGAGCCTCCTGAGATTCTTTTCACATAAATTGTCGAGAGAATACGGGACCAGTCTGAGATTCACGGACCAGGCGGTAGAAGCTCTATGCCGATATCCCTGGCCTGGCAATATCCGTGAAATGGAAAACCTGATGGAGAGGCTGGCCATTATGAATGAAGGCTCAGTGATCGACTCACGCGATCTTGATCCCTACATTTCATTCAGCGTGAACCAGTTAACAACAGAACTGAAAGAAGTGGAACTCGACAGCCTTCAGGAGATGGAGAAACGCGGGGTAGTGTCAGCGCTGCAGAGAAATAACTGGATCCAGTCCAGGGCTGCGCGGGAACTCGGAATTACACTAAGACAAATGGGGTATCGTATCAAAAAATTCGGGCTCGAAGGTTATCTGCGACAGAAAAAGAATGTCGCATGAATTCACCCAAGTCATCCTTCATCACAAGGTCATAATAACTATTGATGTCAGTCTATTGGACACACCCCAAAATTTAATAACGCTAATGTTCCTGATGAAAGCGCCCTGTAGTGTATGGATTGATCTTTGTGACTCCCGGGGACTTCCGAGTTATACCGGTTTTCGCGATGATTTTTTACAATCCAGTTTTAACTTATCAACTCCTGTTGATAATTCCAAATTTGTCTTCCACAGGCTGGAATTATTTGGGGCAGAGAATCCCTTGACTAGATTAGTCATTGATA
>CAZIVV010000214.1:0-1768 GCA_964542775.1 uncultured Desulfomonile sp. | reverse complement strand
GGCACCCACTGCTCGGCCCACTTGCCATAGAAGACACAGGAAAAGCCGGAAAGATTGTCCGCGACGGATTCAATGACCCTGATGAACTCATTGATGGAGTGACATACGTCAAGGCTGCCGAGGTCATCAGGATGCTCAGGCTGATAGTTGGCCATGACCGATTCAGGATGGGGAAGGATCTTTATTTCAGTCGCTTCAGGCATTCCAACGCTACAACGCAGGACTTTTTCGACTGTTTTGAAGAGGTGTCATCGCGATCGCTCAGCCAATTCAAAGATGGATGGCTCTATAGAATCGGATACCCCAAGGTCACTGCCCAGACACAGTACAAACCCGAGACTGAAGAATATGAGATAATATTCACCCAGCAGGTTGACAAAGCCGCAGCGCCTTTCCACATTCCGATTCAACTGGCGCTGGTGGACAAATATGGCGGGCTGATTCCTCACACAGAGAGAACTGTAGAACTTGAAGACGAAAGCGCCATCATACGGCTGCAAAACATAAGTGAAAAACCGGCGTTCGCATCGCTAAACAGGGGGTATTCGTTCTACGGTTCATTTTCACACATTGGGGTAACCCACGAGGAATTGTCATTTCAGGCCAAACATGATTCTGATTCTTTCAACCGGGTCGAGGCGATGCGATCTCTCACTGACAAAGAGAGGGTAGCCATCCTTGAGAACGTTGAACATTCCATTGACCCTGAATGGCTTGATCTCTATGGGGAATTACTCGAAGAAACGAGAGTAGGCTCGTCTCTAAAGGCGTTTCTCATCAAGATAGATGAACAACCGTTAAACAGAAGTTACGTGACGTGGTATCCGGAGCTGGTTGTTGCCAAGGAAAGGCTAATGTTGGCCATAAATGACAGGTATCGAACCAGACTTATTGAGCTGTTCCTAAGCCTTGACACCTATGGGCGCAAGCATGACCCGAAGGACGGGATCGAAGACAGGGTTCTCAAACAGGTACTGCTCGAACTTATTACGGTTGTAGATTCCGAAGAGTCTCACGAGATCATATTTGAGCATTTTCGAAAGGCCACAACTGCTACAGACAGGGTAGCGGCCCTGGGCGCGCTCAACAGGAGTTCCTCAACACACAGACACGCTGTGCTCGAACAGACCTATCAAGACTGGAAGGGTCACTTGAGCGCATATGCCAATTATCTCAGGGTTGTGTCATCGGGCACACGGGAAGACGTTTTTGCGATGATAGAAGCTGAAAAATCTCGGCCGGGCTTTGATGTCACAAACCCAACATGGTCTAGAGCGTTATTCATTCCCATGGCCATGAATAATAAGAAGGTTTGGACGGAAGAAGGGATTGAATGGACAGTCAGGACTGTCACGGAATTGGCTCCGGTTAACACTTTCGTTGCGTCTCTTCTCCTGAATGTATTCCAGCATGTCCAGAAAATGAGGCCGCAACTCAGAGAAAGGGTAATCCCGGCTCTAGAGAAAATAGCGGCTTCTGTAAACGACAACGTAAGCCCCACTGTCCACCGACAGGCGTTAAATTATCTAAGGTCCTAATATTTTCCGGGCTTTGTGGGGCTAGACTTGGAAGCGTCCACAATAGGGCTGTTTCGAGTAAGCGATGATTGGAGGAGGGGCCATTTGAGTCACAATTATTCTGTGTCACCATTTTCAGAGGAAAACCCGTCGGATGAAAAGGTTCTCCTCTGGGAAGAGGTGAACTTGCTGGACAGACATTTTTTTAGGACAACCAAATCCGGGATTAGCATATATGTTGACCCATTAAC
>CAZIVV010000213.1:0-1652 GCA_964542775.1 uncultured Desulfomonile sp. | reverse complement strand
GTTAAGGCCAGGCAATCCTAAGAGGCAAACAGCCACTTACAAAAGACACGGCACAACTTGTCTTTTAGCTGCCTTAGCTGTACATGCCGGAGTAGTAGAGGCCCGTTGCGTTGACAAACACACCCACGAGGAGTTCCTGGCTTTCCTGAAAAGCCTGTATCGAAAAAATCCCGGCAGGAATATTCACATTATCGCTGACAACTTTAGCGCTCACAAACACCATAAGGTCCGCGAATGGATATCCCGCAGGCGAAGACTGACTATGCATTTCACTCCTACATACGCCTCCTGGTTAAATCAGGTGGAGATATGGTTCAACATATTCACCCGTGATGTCCTCAAAGGCGGTGTCTGGCATAGTAAAGACGAACTCGTGAAACAGATAATGCTCTACATAAAAGAGTATAATAAGCGGCGTGCTCATCCGTTCAAGTGGACTTACACTGGACAAGCCCTGGTGGCTTAATGGCACCGCTACTTAAGGAACACGACACTAGTTAAACCTGTCCCAGACTTTCAGGAATTCCTGTGATTCTACAGGCCAGTCTTGTGAATTCTTCTTTCCCAAACCTAACAGAACAGGTAACTGCCTGTACAAACTCTCACGAGGATACCGGAGAGTCAGTTTGCCAAGGCTTAAATTCCGGATGATGTTTCGACAAAGTGGTCTTAATGTATGCTGGTCTTTTTCTCTTATGCCCGTCCAATCGACGTATTCATCCAAAGAGCCCAAATCAAAACCGGTCCGGATATTTTCCACCAGAAGAAATACTTCTCCCCATTTTTGAGCAAGCTCGGATAACATTTTTTCAGTTTTAGGTTGAGACGAGACAGAATCAGGTCTAAATTTGAATTTTAACGCTTCTTCATAAAGAGCCGTCAAGTCCAACATAGCCACTTTGGGTTCATCACCGGCCAGGGCTCTGACCAGAGCGTCTCTGCCAAAATATTTGGTGGTATATCGACCATAGGTGATCAGCAGGGCATCTCCAAGGGCCAATGCGCACTTGTAATAATTACGTCTAACAAAGTCTTCGTCCGGTTCATCCTCCAAATTTCTGACGACTCTAAGCGCCCATAAAACTCCGGCTCCCCTGTTCAAAAGGAGTCTGGTTCCCTCTATTGCCGGCAGAGGCTTCTTCAATTCATCCGGAGCATGTTTTTGAAGCAAGTCGGCGGGGCCTTTAAGGGTCACATGACCGTTCAGCAGATCGTACCACATGAGCCAGCACGGCCAATTCTCAATGTCCCGAATTGTGAGCGGCCTACTAAAATCGACGTGAATCTTCAGTTCTGCAGCGAAAGCGCTTCGCACCGCGTTCAGTTTCTCCCATGGGACTTTTGTTTTATTGTGGACGACAAGTGTAAAATCAAGGTCGTTATAGGGCATTTCGAACCCGTTCAATACCACTACGCCACCTTCTCCCCGACCGTAACCGCCGCCCAGAATCAGCGAAACGAGGTTGTTCCCCATGTCTGTCTCGACTCGATCAGCTATCCTGGTCAGGGCATCATGAAGTCTTTGATTGAAAGCTCCGGATCCGTCTCTTGTGTATGTTGCGGTCACTGGGTTTTCTCCCGTAAACCTTCCTTGAATCCTTTTCGACGACCAAGCAATTGCGAAAGCCTGATGACAGGAGAGGACAGCGCCC
>CAZIVV010000212.1:0-20226 GCA_964542775.1 uncultured Desulfomonile sp. | reverse complement strand
AATTGATCCTGATGTGCGTGTTCTTGTTGTCAGTGGATGTTCAAGTGAGGATGACATCTTCCAGCAGGTTCGCCCATTCGTAAAAGGCTTCGTACATAAGCCATGCCGCAAGGACGATTTGTTGAAGGCTGTCCGAATCGCTCTGGATGCTTGACGGGCATTCAGACGCCACACCGGCAAAGACAAACCCCATGGAATAGAAAAGTCTGCTATCTGAGCCCTATTCAGGATCATGGTTGTAGCCGACTAATCAATGTTGAGCTGACTGAATCCAAACCTGGGGTTTAGAAGATATTACCCAGTGCCCTGACTATCCTGCTTCACCCTTCTATCACAAACCACGGTGCAGTTTTGGCATTAAAGCCACTTTGTTTGGATTGTGAGCAACCCCTCGTGTAGTTTATAGGTGCGATTATTCACATCCTGAATTACCCATGCTTCATAAGCAGCGAATTGATCTGGTTTGTTGTGAATATTTGTTTACTATTACAACAAACTTGAACATTGGCGATGTAATTGGTATGATCTTGAGATACCTATTTTTTTAGCTGCCCTCCAGTTTTTACGGGGAGACGATGATGAGGGGTCCTCAAGAAAGCATGTATAACCACGACAATGAGATTCGGGAATTAGCGCGTGAAATTGACTTGGCCATTAACGATGACCACAAAACAGTGGATGGGCTTGTGGAGAAGCTGAAATCGGTTGGCTTGAGGCTGTCTGGAATCGGAACCGGGAACACGCAAAATTGCAATGATTCCGATGTGACCAGTGACATTCAGCGCTCAGTTGCGCCCTCGGATAGACTAGAATCCACCGACATTGAATCGACATGTCTTTCGACTTCCAATGACAGGCCTGACACCGAACATCAAAGCGCCGGACAAGCTACCCTTAAGAAGTTCAATGCATTCTTTTACCTGAATCCCTGCCCAATGACGGTCAGTATACTTCCTGAAAGAACATTTGTGGATGTGAATGAAGCATTTCTCTCGACCCTGGGTTATTCACGGGATGAAGTGATAGGTAAGTCATCCGCCGAACTTGATCTGTTTGTTGATCCGGAATCAGTTGAGGAAATGGTTCGACAGATGCGGGAGACAGGTTCGGTGAAAAAACTTGAAATGCGTGTCCGTTCGAAAAAGGGAGCTTTGCTTTGCGGTTTGTTCTCGGGAGAAGCCATCAATGTCGATGGGCAGCAATATTTTCTTTCTGCCATGCTTGGGATTACGGAGCTGAAACGACTTGAGATAGAGCTGAAGGAGAGCGAGGAAAAATACCGTGAACTTGCCGAATCGAGTCCGGACTGGATATGGGTCACTGATTCACAGGCAGTCCTGACTTACAGCTCACCCGCCGTAAAGAAAATGCTGGGATACGAGGTTGCCGAGGTTCTGGGAACAAGTCTCTTGAGGTACATTCATCCTGAAGATAGTCAGCGAGTGGTGGGTTCGATTTCCAGAGGCCTCGCTGAAAAGCGAGGCTGGACAAATCAAGAGGTGAGGTCGCTGCACGCCGATGGCTCTGTCTGCATATTTGAATCATCCGGTGTCCCGACAATTGATTCAGATGGGAATGTGACCGGTTTTAGAGGCGTAGACCGGGATATAACCGATAAAAAAGCCATTCAGGCGGAATGGAAAAGAAACGCGGATCTGTTTGAGCTTGTTGTGAATCAGATTGAAATCCCTATAGGTGTATCCAGTGGGGTTCATCAACATGCTGATTATCTGAATCCTAAATGGACCTCACTGTTCGGCTACACTCTGGATGAGATGCCATCAATAAGCGAATGGTGGCCTTTGGCCTATCCTGACGAAGATTATCGTGCCGAGGTTGCTGACGAATGGAACAGGCGGGTTGTGGAAGCAATACGTAGTCGATCCCAGATTGATCCCATGGAAACAATGGTGACCTGCAAAGATGGATCCAGGAGAATAATAGAGTGGGGAGTTGTCTCCACCGGTGACTGGAATGTTGTTCATGGGGTAGACCTGACAGAACACAGGAGCCTTGAACGTCAACTGCGTGACAGTGAAGAGAAATTCCGAAAGATAACAGAGACCAGTCCTAACTGGATATGGTTGTCTGACTCTGACATGAAATTCACATACAGCAATCCTTCCCTGTATCAACTACTGGGGTATCGGCCCGAAGAGGTTATCGGCGTTGACGCTTTTGAACTGGTTCATCCGGATGATCGTGAAAAACTCAAAACCCTGATTAAAGGTCTCATGGAGCTTAAGCAGGGCTGGGACAATGTAGAGTTCAAAAGTCTTCATAAAAATGGTTCCGTAGTTGTCATGGAATCATCCGGCGTGCATTTTCTGGATGATGAAGGAAGTATTGTCGGATTCATGGCTATTGTTCATGACATCACGGCAAAAAAGCTTTTGGAGGAGGAACGTAAGAGGAATGCTGAGGAACTGCAGTTGATATTTGACAAATTACCGATACCTATAGCCCTGTCGGTTGGTTTAGAACAGTTCAGCCGTTACCACAACCCTGTATGGCTTCGGGTCTTTGGTTATGAGACATCAAAAATGCCAACAGTAGAGGAATGGTGGCCCTTGGCATACCCTGATGAACAATACAGGGACTGGGTGTCAGAGGAATGGAAAAGTAGGGTTGAGGCGGCAGTCAAAGACCATTCCGCAATAGAACCGATGGAGACGGTTGTCACATGTTATGATGGCTCTGAAAAAACTATTAGTTGGGGGCTGGTATCGACTGGCGATTCCAACGTTGTTTTTGGCATTGACCTTACCGAACGCAAACGTCTTGAAGAAGATCTGCGCAAAAGCGAAGAGAAGTATCGCGATTTGACCGAAACAATCCCGGACTGGATCTGGGAAGTGGACTCTCTAGGAGTTGTAACTTATACGAATCGGGCGGTGGAGAATCTCACAGGTTATGCCCCGGACGAAATAATGGGCCGGAACGCCTTCGACTTTATCCATCCCGACGATCGGGAATCGATGAGGAATTTGCTCAGAAAGTGTACCGATGAGGGGACAGGATGGAGTCATGTGGAAAAACGCTGGATTCACAGGGATGGCGCCATACGGACATTTGAAGCGGCTGGAGTGCCGATCTTTGATAAGACTGGAAGTTTGACAGGATTTCGAGGTGTTGACAGGGACATCACACAGCGCAAGCGATTGGAGACTGAGCGCCTTGAGATACAACAGAAGCTGCTTCATGCACAGAAATTTGAAAGCCTTGCCGTTATGGCGGGTGGTATTGCTCATGATTTCAATAACCTACTCATGGGTGTCATGGGAAATCTCGAACTGGCCCTTGAATTTCAGAATCTTGACCCAAAGTTGGGGCGATATATCCAGACCGCTTTAAACGCCGCTGAACGCTCAGCCGAACTATCCAGCAAGATGCTCATCTATTCTGGGAGCGCAATTTATCTCCCGAAAGAACTGAATCTCAAAGACTTGATGCTCGAAATGGAGCTGACCTTAAGATCCATTGTTACAAAGGATACGGCGCTGCATTTGATGGTGGACCAAGGGCTGTTAATGGTCAGAGGGTCAAAAGAGCAGCTCCAACAAATGGTCAAGAACCTGGTCATCAACGCCTCTGAATCGTTTGGAGAAGAACCCGGTAGGGTAACTCTCACGGCAGGGATCGTGGAATGTGACGAACGTTATCTTGCCCAGAGCCGACTCGATGAAAAGCCACCTCCTGGCCGCTTTGTGTTTCTGGAAGTTGAGGACAATGGCTGCGGAATGGATGATGAAGGTATTCTAAAGCTTTTTGATCCGTTCTTCACTACCAAGTTCTGGGGACGCGGCCTGGGATTGCCTGAGGTAATAGGTATAGTCAAGGCTCATCGAGGGGCTATAATTGTTAAAAGCTACCTTGAGAGAGGAACATCAATCAGGGTTCTGATACCTGAAGCTGTTCATTCAGATAAACGGTCTGCCGAATCCTCGGAGTCTTCAGGTCAGAGGACAGTTCAAACTACTAGTCCAAAAAGAGTTGTAAAAGTACTGGTAGTAGATGACGAGGAACTGGTGAGGGGCATGATCATGGAACGCCTTCAGGTTCTGGGCCTTGATACAGTTTTGGCCTCTGATGGTGAAGAAGCGGTAAGCATATACCGGAATCGTTCAACCGAGATTGACCTGGTGATGCTGGATTTCCTCATGCCAAACATGAATGGAGCGGAAGCCTTCCATAAACTCGTGGAGATCAATCCGGATGTAAAGGTTATTCTCAACACAGGTTACTCCGAAGAATCTGTTTTAGAGATGTTCGGTGACCGGCGACCCGACGCAATATTGTGCAAACCCTATAATCTGCAAACCCTAAAAGATAAAATTAAGTCGGTGTTAAATGTAAGTATTGGATAAAACAATAATATATCAGCAGCGGCCTGATCGCCTTAATCAACGGTCTCGCTTTGAAGTCACCCGTTATCTCAGGATGAGTACCCGCCAGACCTGCTTTTCACTTGTTGACCCTGGATCGAATTTTGGGCGAACAAGCATTAACGACATTCACGGTCCCTTCCAAAATCTTTTCATCTCCAGTCTCTTGCGCCTCAACATCAAATGTCATTCTGGCGTCTTCACTTATCCTCATGGTGTCTACCAGAAACTTCAAATCATGAGATTCATTTTGAGTGAAAGCGCCGGATTAATTTTCAAGACCGCGCTTGTAAGAAAAGCGTTGATCATTCGCCTTCGTTTGATTTTAACTCATGTGGGACAAGATGGAATTCATTCTGGTGTAAAGATGAGATCCTGGGATGGCAAGCCTTATTTTTCGTGACTCACACCACCGTATGAAGTTATCAACATCGAACAAGGCAATCGTGACTTCGTTTTTAACGTGATCCGGCAGGTATTTGTGGAACCGGCCCACTCCCATGGAACTGGCCGCCATTTTGTTCATTTCATCTACAAAAGCCTTGAGTTCGTGAATTCTGGAGGACATCTTTCGCAGAGTGTCTTCCGACGTTTTACCAAGCAAGGCTAATCCACGCTGTTTAAAATGGCTTGATGGGAAGACGTCGAGCAATTTACAGAGAATCCATTCATACATCTCGCCGCTGAAGTGGAACCATACCGGACCCAGACTTTCAGTTTCGACGATTATAGTTTCATCCTCGCCAAGGCCTAGCCCGCGTCTCACATGTTCTGCGTACGATTTTGATACTGCGGGTTTTTTTGCATCATACCTGAAAGTGGTTGCAGCATCTTTCCTGACAGATTTTACCAGTAGCTGATCGCCTGAATGAACAACATCAACCGAATGCCCACCTATAGCAATTTGTCGGGAATTCATGAGTTCGGGCTTGACATGCCCTATGGTTTGTCCCGTGAGATGATCGACTACTGGGATTGTGTTTGAGCCTGTCTCAAAGTTGCAGTGGTAATATGATCTGTTAACCATTATGTCGTCAGAGAATTTTTCACCCAAACCGAGTCTGTTCCCGGACATGAACAGCCAGTTTTCATGAACAAGATGTTGAATGACAGATCGGGCCGTTTCCAGAGAGGACACTCCCCACACCTTTTCGACAAGCTCCAGGATATCAGATAACTTGCGCCCTTTCCCGCCGGCCTGCATGATCATGCTTACAATTTGCTGGACCAGAACAGACCATCTGGAGGCTGAAGGGCTTTTTTCAAGAATGCCTCTGATGGCATAGAAGATCATGCTGCCAAAAGCCAGAACCTCGATTTCATTTTGAGGTATTGCTACAAGATTTATCGAGCCGGAACGCCTGCCTCCCCGTCCAATCCGTTGAAGTAACGCAGACGTATCTGGTGGAACTCCACATAGAACAATGACATCGACATCTCCTATATCGATTCCTACCTCCAGGGTGGATGTTGTGACCAAGACAGCGTCCCGTCTCTCCGAAAACATCTTTTCAGCCTCTTCCCTCTTTTCTTTATCGAGGCTGCCGTGATGGCCTGATACGAATATGTTGCGACGAGTGTTAAAACATGATGATATTGTTGCTGCAAGAAGATCGGAGAGCCTGCGCGACGGAACAAATACGAGGACTTTGCGTAACCCATCTGTGTGTGCGTTTTCTATAGATCCCCAGACGCATTCGGCAACATCCTTGTCCGATGGAACTGTCTGCCTGAGAAGCTCAAGGATGTTTTCGATTCCGTGACGTGACTCTACAGAGGTCCAGCGCCCTGACTTCTGAGGGGTATAGAGAAACATTTCGCGGTCGCCGCCCACCCGTATCACCTCGGCTCCTTCTCCCAAGAGCCTCCTGGAAAGCCCTGATGACTCAGAAACAGTGGCAGAGCCTGCGCATATCTGGATGGAGGGGCTTGTGGTCCATCCTTTTTGATATGCGAATCTCCTGAGACGCCTGATTCGCGCCACAAGCCAAGCCACATGATCGCCGCGCACAGAATTTTCGTACAGATGCGCTTCATCGAGGAACATGGCCTCTACATGAGCCAGCAAGTGATCAACAGGGGCCATGTTCTCGCGCGTTACTTCGTGGGCAAGCATGGAATCAAGGGATTCAGGGGTGGTCACAAGAACGTGTGGCCGTTGTCTTTTCTCGGAATAATCAGATGTCTGTCTGCCACATCTCCATCCCAGGGCCCCCAAAGGCCATTCAAGGCGTTTGTGAAGGTCATTCACCAGCGCTCTGGTCGGGGCTAGTACCAACATTCTCGTGACAGGATGTTTTCCAGGCTGGGGCAATTGCCTCAATCTGGTTACCATTGGGGCCATTATGGCTTCGGTTTTTCCTGAAGCCGTGGCCGATGCGATCAGAACATCCTTGCCTTCCAGGATAGCTGGTATGGCTTTTCTCTGGACCTCGGTTAGAGCTTTGAATCTACCCAGAAAAGGGTCTGCGCACGCCCCCAGAAGTTTCAGGATTTGTTTGTCCTGAATCAAAGGATGTTCCCTCCAGCCAAATCGGATGTCGTAATCAGAGATCGCCGATCATGTAAGAAATAAACGTCCATTCGTTCAATGGCGCTTCTAACAAAACGCCTGATCACAGCGTTCGGATCTCGCTGGTAATCAAGGAACAGCTCATCAAAAAGATCGTCAGCCATGTTGGAGTCGAAACAAGCCCTGTCTATTCCATAAGCTTCGGCGTAGAGGTTGAGTAATCTGTCGAGGAGCAGTCTGAAATCGTCCTTACCTGGGGCTGGGATTGTCAGGTGTTTAATTCGTGAACCGAAACGGTTCTTTATGTCCATGACAGGATCATTCTCTTCCAGTTCATCATAGGCCCCCGGGGCGGCCGCAAATGCTACTACCAACGGCGCTTTTTCCAAAACGCTCAGCTTCTCAAGCAACCTGCTCCGGCGTCTTCGCAAATCCCTGTTGATCGCAGAGCCTGAAAATGTATGAGAGTATTCAACATCAAGCTCATCCAGGACCAGTAGCAGGCCGTTGCAGCCCATTGCAGAAGCGAAAATTGACCATTCCACGAGAAGATTCGCAAAACGATCCGCCATCTCTTCCACCTTTGAGGCCTTCAAACTTTTGAGTTTCCCAGTGCAAGACAACCTCTGGAGTTCCCGGTTAGCGTCCGTAGCCGTCTTTTTGAGAGACAGGAAATCGCAAACGGTATCAATGACTTCATGATCTTCAAATGCCTCTACAGGCAAGCAGGATAGGGTAGCGGGTATGAAACTCGCCCCCTGTCTTTCGAGGTAGCTCATGAGGTTCTGAGACCTGGCCCTTGATAGCTGATACGAAAGATCACATGACATGGGGTCATCTGAGAATCGGACAGATGACATCACCTCACCCAACAACTCCATCGGTGAGGTCAATGAAGCCGAAACCCCGTCCATCACAACGCTCGCCACTGCCATTCTCTTCTGACGGGCCAGAGCTTGCAACATTGTTAGCGCATGGGTCTTTCCGGCCCCCCATGCAGCGTCAATAAGCAGAAACACCGTTTTACCATCAATCGCTGTTGAAACTGCTTCACGAAGCTGACTCTCCAGTCCCGAGGTACCGACGCTCAATTCCATGACCTTGGACTCAAGGACCTGACCCAATCTCAACGCCATCAGTCCTTTTCTGGCTTCGATTAAGCGGGATAATGCATCGTCAGAGGTTGCTTCTCTTGTCGTTGTGTGTACGGGTTCACATTTGGAAAAATCGACCGAATGCTCCAGATCAGGCGTAGCCGCCTCAAAATGTGTTACCACAGGCTCTGATGATCGCTCTACAGCGCTTGTGATCGTGCCGGCAATTTCAGGAGTTTCGCGCTGAGGCTGCGTTTCATCCGGAAGCTCTTCCAAAGGATCATGCACAAACACTGTTTCGGTTTCAGCCAATTCAAGAGGATCAGCCTGATCAGTGAAATCGGGTTGCGGCAAAATGGCTGGAATCACCGCTGGAGTCTGATCAATTCGAGTTGCAGGTTCAGAAGCTTCAAAGTTTGACTCAGAATCTTTCTGGGTCTTCTTTTTTATGACGAGTTCTGACACCGGCAATTCAGGTTTGGAATATCCGAAATCTACAACAACCCTTCTAATGAACCCAGATACCACTATCTGAACCACAAGCCCATCTCCATAGTCCGGATGAAAGACCTTTGTCCCAATTTCAGGAACCGGAGCCTTCCCTAAAAAGGCTCTCACCCATTCTATGAGGCTGAAACTCCTCCATCCATTTCTCACAGTTCGAATTCCTCTTGTTCAAACGATCTGATTGAATCAAACGACCCTCTGTACCTGGCGTTGAGCTCTGATTCCGAATATTCTCTCTCTCCAGATGACTTTTGGTGGTTGAGTATGTTTACCAGCGCTTTCACAAACAGGCGTCTGGCGTTCACATCCAGGTCGGCGTTCGTAGCTACATCAGCAAGTCTTGATATGTTCAACGTCTGAAGGGCATGATCGAAAGAACTGTCCAGCGCCATTTCGCCAAGATGCAGCAGCTTGAGCCCAAGCGAGTTCAGGAATTCTCTCTGGGATCCCAGTTCACTCAGGTCTATCTGTGGAGCGAAGTTGTTACCTTCACTAAATGAGGCGCCTACCACGGCCAGGCGCTGCTGAAGCGCAGGGTACTTACCCAATTGCTCGAGCACGTCCGGTACAGCCGAAAACACGCCAAACAGCGGCACTCCACCCGGTACGCCAACGGGTAAATCCACCAGAACACGCATAGCGGACAGGACCCGTAGTAATGCCTTGCCTCTGGCGTTGAACAGTGTCTCGACTTCATCAAATAATATGACAACGCCGTTCAGGTCAAACTGCCCGATGAATTTGCACATTGACAGGAGCATACGGCGTCCGAATTCATTTCGTTCCTTTGCAGGAACGGGCGCAACCTTTAACAGTGATCTCTCGTTCTTGCTGAGTGTGTCTATTTCGCCCCTAAGCCATCTAAAAGCTGCGTCACCTGTTTTGGAGCCTGTGGGATCTATTATTTCCCTGATAGCCGCAGTGGAAACCCTCGCAAAAGTAGGTTCCGGGTATTCTCTCCTGCCAAGGCTGTCAAGTAACATCTGTGCCGGCGCTTCATAGCGAACAGGGTGATTACTGATATTTCCGATGAACCTTGGAGTGATCCACTTTTCGAGCAGCACGGAGAGACCTGCCCCCTCAATTCCAGGTAAAAAAAGGCCGGAGAGGAAAGAACGGTATATCTCGAGACAGTTGTCAAACCGAACGTTTTCTGAGCAACCCACGTAGGATACTGCGAAATTCCGGCTCAGCCCCTTGGCGCCGAGAGAAACCAGAAAATGCGTCTTGCCACCGCCATAAGGAGCCATGACAAGTTTAAAATGAGCGTTGGACCTGCACAGCCTGTCAAAATAGGTTTGTGATAATCGTTCTATCCAGGGTTCGATACCCACAGAATAGGTATTTACCTCTTTTCCCGCTTTGCTAATTTCAGTCGGAGCCTTGCCTTCTTCCCCGAGCCTTGTCCAAAGTTCAAAGGAACTGTCATCAGACATTGAGCAACCTCACTAATTATCAACAAGTTGTGCGGCTTTTGCGGCGGCTGACTTTACAAACTGTCTCACCGCTCCGCTCGAGACATCGTTAGTAAATGTTTGGCCCATTTCCAGGAACTCTCTTTTGAGGGACACGCGTTCTCCATCGTCCAGTCCCGCCATTACTGCAATTTCCAGGACCCTGTCACCGAGTCGGTTGTAGAATTCGTAATCGTCCGGAGCAGGTGAGGTCAGTTCATCGAGGCTGGTCCAGACTGCCCGCGGGTTCCTGTATCCCGGATGCATACGTTGTATACGTTGGGCGAGCGCCCCCAGACTCGAGTTCGCAATTTCAATGAAATCCTCAACAACAGCGAAACAGAAGACGCATCCGCTGAAATTGCCTACCGCCACATGATCGACAAGATTTCTTATATTCACGAGATGCTGATGGCGGCTTCGTGTATGCAGCCGTGACATGTGGTGACTTCTCTCTGTTTCATCAAACAGGATCACAAAACCGGGGTAATTCAGCACACACGGCAAAGCGGCCAAGGATCGCACCCAAAGGTTTGAATTACGTTTGGAAAGCTTTCCCAGAGGTCTTTCTGACCTCGAGTGTTTGCGATAAAATGACTGCATATTGAAGTGATAGCCCACATTAGCATTGAGAAGCAGCCGCAAATCATTTTCAAAATCGGGGTCGCCCGGTTCAAGTATTGAATGAATGTAAGAAAGCACGATGTTCCTGAAGCCCAGTTCAAGCTTACGCTCCGATCTGATACGCCCAAGGAGGGCTTCCACATCCGAACAGTTTTCCAGGCATGACCTTATTAAAGCCTCTATACCAATATCACTCCCGGCTTCAGGATGCCTCATGCTGGTCGCTATCATACGGTAAGTTTCTTCAAGTGAGGAGAAAGGAGAGTTTTCGGAACGACAGTCGATGTATGCGGTTGCAAAGCCTGACGAATTCGCCGTGGCCTGCAGAGTTTTCAACAGATGAGTCTTGCCTCGTCCGTAAGGCCCGTAACAGAAACGCAGTTCAGCGCCTCCCCCAGAAACGAACGATAGAGTTTCTTCCTTAAAACGTTGAAGAGTGTCCTCCAGACCTACAGACATCCTCAACGCAGCCTCACCCTCCGGAGGAACACCATGCTCGGCTAACCGGGCCAGAATTTCATAAGGTTCCATCTATCCATCCGATTTGACAATTTTCAGAACAGCTAGCTGTGGCCCTAACTTGTCAGGATTTGCAAGATCAGGCAATGTGACCGCTTTTTTGGCAGCCACCGTAGACATGTTAGGCGTCTGTGAACGGACAACATAGTTTTCGCAGGACCAGCTCGTACTACCAAAACGAGCCAAATCAAAAACAAACTGAGCAGTGGAATACGCAATGAATTTCTTCTGGGTCGGGGCCTTAACGAAACTCTCCGAATCCAGATTTCTCAAAAGGGTCAGATACGCATACGCCATCCTGACCGGTACCCATTGGTCTGATCCTCCAATCTCGCGCTGCGCCAGAAAACAACTGTATTGCAGGAGCCTGAAAAATCTTTCCCGCTTGAATGGCGATGTGTGCAGTTTTGTGCGCTCCTCCTGAATCTTTTCCAGAACTTTCAATCCATCAGATTCAACGAACTCCTCCAAAAGCTCGCTACCAACTTCGAGACGAACCTTTTTGCCCCTGTAAGTGACTCTGAAAATGTCAATCCTGTCATAATCTCCGAAACGTTTGGCCAAAAAACCGGCCTTGCGCGATTCCACAAGCAATGTTTCACGTCGTTGCTCCAGAGATGTATCAATCCTCGCCTGTGTCTCCTGTATCAGCTTATCGAGCTGTGAGGACAGTTCACTGAAGGAAATAATATCTGAAGCGCCAGCGGCTTTTTTTAAAATCTCAACTTTTTCGTAATCGTTAAAAACTTTTGTGCTTCCCAGTTTCTTGATTTGTAAATTTAACTTATTGAGGTCCTTGGCGAATTTGTCCATTTCCATAACGACGACTCCAAAAGCTCCCGTCCTGCTTTGACAAGGAAATCCCCTGAGCGCAAAGCAGTGTTGAATCCTTTTTATTGTGATCACAAAAGCGTGTTAATGACTCAGTCTAAAACCTTATCAACAGTATCGTAAAACTGTCAAGACGATTTGCGTCCCTGTAAGAAACCGGGTTCTAAACGGGTATCAGTCATCAGAACTTTTTTGAGCAACATTGCTAGATGTCCCAAATGTTGTCCTCAAAGAGTTTATCTATAAATTAGACATTTTCGGCTTGCTCATCAGCCTCAACAAGATACCTTCGAGTGCCCGTTTTTAGGAATTTTTCCAACAATGCGAGGCATCGTGATATGATCAAAATGCCAAACAGAAATCTTAGATTTTTCTCCGGACAACTTCTGTAGTTACAGGCAATACTATGAGGAATCTTCTCAAAGGAACTAAAAAATTGCTGATGACGAATCAGTCGTCACCTAATGAATCTTTTCCGGCAAGACCAAACCTCAGGGTCGCCTTTTCAATCATTTTCATTCTGGTTCTTGTGGCATCTTTCAATTCCTGCTCTGTCACAGATCTTTTAAGCCTCTGCATTAGTGACGTAACCTGCTTTTTAGCTCAATTAATAATGACCCTGCCTCTATGCATGGTGACGTTGAGTTACAGGCGTGATGACGGCCAGATGAGTATAATTGAGCGGGCCATCGAGACGTCCATTAACGGCATCTGCTTTGTCAGACCTGATGGTACGATATTTTCGGCGAACAGGTCTTTCATCAGAATGTGGGGGTTTGGTGGCCTCGAAGAGGTCCTGGGTTTCCACATATCCGGCCTCTATCCGGACTACGAAATGTTTGTCAATGAATACCGGAAATTTGAGGAGAATGGATCGTATGAAGGTGAAATAGAGGCCCTAAGACGCGATGGATCCATTTTTTATGTTGAGTTATCCGCTAGCCAGGCGCTGGACGATCAGGGAAATGTTTCATGTCTCATGTATTCATTCATTGACGTGACTCAACGCAGGAACCTGGATCAGGCTCTCAGGGATAGCGAAACAACGCTTCGCCTGATAGCTGAAAACATTGAAGAAGTCTTCTGGATGAGCGACCCGGAAATCTCTCAAATGTTCTATGTGAGCCCCTCCTATGAAAAATTATGGGGTCGTAGTTGTGAGGGTTTGTATGAATCACCCAAGTCCTTCATTGACGCTACGCATCCCGATGATCTGGATCGACTTCTGGCCGAACTGAAAAGACACTCAGACGGCCACTGGGACATAGAATACAGGATAGTAAGACCTGATGGCGCCGTTCGGTGGATTCATGATCGTGGCTTTCCAATCCGCGATGAAAATGGGAGGCTTCAGTTCATGACTGGCGTAGCCCGAGACGTTACCGCCATGAAAGCCGCTCAGGAGTCTTTGATCAAAGCCAATGAGGAGCTTGAACGTAGAGTGCTAGAGAGGACTGAACAGCTCGAGACTCTCAATCGGGATCTGTTGAATGAGATCCAACAGCGCAGAGACAGAGAAAGGTTGCTCAGGCAAAAAACACAGGAACTCGAGCAATTTGCCTATGTGGCATCACATGACCTCAGAGAACCCCTCAGAATGATGTCCGGTTTCGCAAAACTCCTGGAGGATCGATACAGAGGCCGACTGGATGAAAAAGCCGACAAATATATCTATTACATAGTAGATGGCGCCATCCGGATGGAGAAGCTGATTGACGGCCTGCTCACTTACTCAAGACTCGGAAGGGACGCCATGGTCCGGGAAAAGACAAGCGTGCGGACTGCAGTTGAACAGTGCATATCCGATCTTCAAAAGTTACTGGCCGAAAGCGAAGCTGAAATAACCTATGATGAATTACCTACCATTACAGTAAATCCGGTTCAGTTTGAGCAGCTCATCCGGAACCTGATTCAAAACGCCGTTAAATTCAGAAGGGAAGAAAAACCACGGATCCATATCAGCGCTGTCAGACGTTGTGACTGCTGGGAATTTTCGGTTTCAGACAATGGGATAGGTATCGATCCGGAACAGCACGATAGGATTTTTGGCATATTCCAGCAACTCCACAGCAGGGAGAAATACGGAGGAACCGGGCTTGGACTTGCTATAGCGAAGAAAGTCGTGGAAAGCCATGGGGGTCGTATATGGCTGGAATCAAAACCGGGAACAGGTTCAGTATTTCATTTCACAATCGCCGATCGCTAAAACAGTCACTTAAATGTAACGGATGAAAAAGCCAAAGAAATATTCCGGCTCATCTCTACAACCCCGCATAACCTTCATAAAAGCCATTTGATGTACCCGAACTCCGTGAAACAGTGTCACATCGGTGTGCCCATCTTTAGGCTGTCTGTGTGATTAAAACTACTTGACACATATAGACGACCGGTCTAATATCCTAGGGGAGGGTGATCTGCTAAACATGGCAAAGAAAAATACCAGACAAAAAATCCTGGAACACGCCGGCCGGATGATTCGCAGGAAAGGTTTTAACAATACCGGCATACAGGAAATTCTTGAAAGCGCGGGTGTTCCAAAGGGGTCGTTCTATTTTTACTTCAGGAGCAAGGATGATCTTGGTCTGGCTTTGATAGACTATTTTGCAGAATCTGTCAGGCAGCTCGGGTCGGCGCTTCTTGCAGATGCGCAGGGTTCTCCATTAGAGAGACTCGAAGGCTATTTCAGGGTAATGCGCGAAAAGTTCGAGCAGGAGGAATGGAAAAGCGGTTGCCCGATTGGGAACCTTACTCAGGAGATGGGATCTTTGGATGAGGCATTCCGCATCAGGCTTCAGTCCGTTTTCAGGCTAATGCAGTCAGGCATCAGGGATTGTCTTGAAGAAGCCCGTCAGGCAAATGAGTTTTCAGCTACTCTGGATGTCGATGAAACCGCTGAATTCATCCTGGACAGCTGGGAAGGAGCAATACTGCGCATGAAGGCGGAAAATGACCCGGGGCCTCTGGTCCTGTTTGAAAAAATGGTATTTAGCAATTTACTCAAGCGCTGAAAAAATTTTTAACCGGTAGGAAATAGACCGGTCTAATACAAAAAGTTGTTCGCTCCCACTTTTTGGACTTCCAGATACATAACCACACCCACAAAAGGAGAAGAAAGAAATGGCTATTATTAAAACCACACCACCAGAGAAGGCTACCGGAAAGCTTGCCGAACTCTACAAGGAGGTAGAGCAGATGTTCGGTATGGTCCCCTCCGGAGTTCAGCTCCTTGGAGTCAGCGAAGCCATCCTGGAGAATCAGCTTGACAGCATGGGGTACTATCACGGTCATCCAACTCTGAGCACCCAGTTGCTGGCCACCATCAGAATGTCCATATCAAACGCCTGTAAATCCCATTACTGCAAGGCCGTCAACGCCGGTTTACTGCAAAGTGTCGGTTTTACGCAGGATCAGGTAGAAGCGACATTGGCTGATCCCAACAGGGCTCCTTTGAGTGAGAAGGAAAGGGCGCTGCTCGGATTTGTTCTGAAGGCCTGCGAAGATCCTCATTCAACTGAGGGCGCTGATATTGAGTTACTCAGAAACCTCGGCTGGGCAGACAGGGACATCTTCGAGGCGGTTGCCCATGGAGCGCGGGCTACCAGTGTCAACATAATGTTCGATTCCTTTAAGGTCGATCTCTAGAAATCTCCTGGACTGGAGGGCCCGGTCCGATTGTAATGTCGAACCGGGCCAAGAATCGTTATTTGACAATATCGCTCTCACAGCGGGAAAAATATGAAACCCACCGAGATTAATTTCCAAACCAAAGAATCATGCCATGTGAATACATTAAATTTTAGGCATTGTATGCCACAGTAAATGTAACACTGATTGACAGGACAACAGTAGTATCCTCTCGACACTCTGAAAGCGCATCTGTATACGCGAAGCCGAAGTCAACATTCTTTAAAATGGTCGACAAAACAAATCTGCGCCATGATTTACAGCCCTCGAGCTCCGGAACACATATTGGCGGCCCCTAATTATTTCCAGGAATTTAAAAACGACGATGGCACAAGGGCAGAGCCACATTTCACAATGTTGTCTAATTCCAGAGAATTGCCAGCAGCAATCCCTGGAGTAGTCCACTGGTCAGTTCGTCCGGTAGTTTCCTTCGGAGGGACGCACAATCCCGGGATGGGGACGGGACAAAAGGCCGATAGTTCGATTTGCTTCCCGTTTCTCGGGCAGAACTGGCAGTTGAAAGATGACAAACCGTTGCCGAGATTGATTGCATGAACCTGGAACCGCATGTTGCTTTAGCTAAAGCGAACGACACTATGTTCGTGAGGCTAACCAAAAAAAAGGATCTTCTTACTCACGGCTAGCGAATGTAGTGTGATCTGTTCATCTGTTTACACAAGCAGAGGCTGCAAATGGAAGTAAAGAATGGATTGCGATTTTTTACAAATTCATGAATTGTGTGCTAAGTAATCATTAAAGGTGCGCCGCTAAATCGAATGATTGCCTTGCCTTATGGGCAAGGCCATAGTGGTGGCATCAGGTTTTCAGTCAGATGAAAGGTCACAATATGGTAAGCGCCGGTATTCACACTCCTGAAGAAAAATTGATGATGGCGGTAGTTCGGGTGGCTGAACTCTTCAAGAGGAGATCTTCATGCATTTTTAATCATTACGGTTTGTCGTTCTCACAATACAACGTGTTGAGACTTCTGGACGTCGCGCCCGGAGGCAGGCTTTCGATAACCCAGATATCCAGGCGACTGCTGGTCTCGGCGCCAAACATGTCTGGAATAGCCAAGAGACTTGAAAGGAGCGCATTCGTGGTTCGAGGTTCGGATGACCGCGACGATCGCAAGACAATTCTACAAATAACTTCGGCAGGCCGTGAAATGATCAGGTCAATCCACAATCTTCAGGACATGAATGTTCGCGAATTCCTCAACTGCCTCTCAACCGAACAGGAGCAGGAAATGCTGGAAACTCTTAAGAAAATGCTTGATCTCGGTGATCTGAATTGATCAAGCGCGTTCAAAAGCTCACTTTTCGATATCATGTGATGGTTGTGTGAGACGGAGATTTTAAAGACAGGATTGCCTCCCTGTCTTTCTCCTCGAGAGAATATTGATCCAGCCACATGTCTACCTTGGCCGCATCGCGCTCATCCAATATTCGACCGGCTAAATTCACCAATTCAAATTCAGCGCAGTTTCCGGAACCTGAAGTGTCAGGCCATGAAAACCGTGACATGAGTTGACTCAGTTCAGAATCCCCGAAGTTTTCGACAAGACGTTGGACCAGTTCTTCATTTGACACTCCATTGAGCGTCACACCTGTCAAAATACAATATGCTGTAAGAAATTTCTGTCGGGGAGCCAAGCCTTTGTCTGTGTCAAGAGACACAAGGAACCCGGCTATTTGAGCTATCTTGATGGTCTTTGTTATTAAAGCTTCGTCTAGATGCATGGTGTATTTAAGGAAGGACAGGCATTCGGACCTCGACGGGATGTCATAACCGATGAGTCTGTTTACAAGGGCCTGGTATTGTTGAGGTAAATCCATATCGGTCAGGATGTTCTCATCAGGGACTTCGAGATTCAGGGCCATCTTCTGTTTGAGATAACCCCGCAGCCCACCATTGCCGTCAAATTTCAGGATTTCCCTAATCAGTTCCCCGTTTATCAGAGGTGGATGTCCTCTTTTGCCCCAAAAACATGGATAAACAACACCCGACTCGATCGGGTCAAACGCTCTGAGGAGTTGCAGGATAGAGCTTTTCCTCACCAGAGGTATGTCGACCGGAAGTATGAAGAAGGCTTGCGACGAAGATTCCAGGCTGGACAATCCTGCTGTGACAGAAGAGAACATACCTTCATCAAAATTGGGGTTAAGTACGTGTCTTACGTTGAGTTTGTCCAATAGTTCAGCGATCTCGGCATGCCTGTGCCCCGTAACAACCCGGATGTCTGACACACCGGCTGAAATGAAAAGATTTATGCAACGCTCAGCAGCAGTCATTGGGCCAAGCTTTGCCAGGGGCTTGAAACTTCCCATCCGCGAAGAATAGCCTGCAGCCAGTATGAGCGCTGATGTATTTTCCGGATTTATCATATGCCTGACGCATAAATCTCTGGAGTAAATGAATGGGCGACAGTATCAAAGCGAAAACCCAACGGTAACGGTTTAGCCTGGTACCAAAAACTGTAACCAGAGACAAAACAAGCCACCTGCTCGGATGGCTTAAGCTGTTGATATGTTTGGCGCGCCCGAGAGGATTCGAACCTACGACCTCACCATCCGGAGTGTTGCTTTCCTTTTTATTCTCTCATGATATCGATGGGTTAAGGTCACTGATTTCCTCTTGGATCACTTTTGGTACCAGTTCTTATGCCAACTGGTCTGATGACACTCTATCAATCTCGCCCAATTTTTCAACTGCGTTTCTTCTGGCGCCGTCTATTACGTGCAAATATTTTCCGGATATGCTCAGATCAGAATGGCCCATTAAGTCCCTCACGACTCCCAATGACCCCGCTACCGTCGCCACTTTGGTCGCAAAGTGATGCCGCAGATCGTGAAAACGAAATGGCCGGTTGATCCCAGCTTTCTTTTTCGCCCTGTTCCATACTTTCCTGGGGATTCCATCATACGGGGCCATGGTTTCAGGGTTTCTGAACACCCAATCACAATCCCTCTGCCTTGAACGCAAGACTGCTCTTGCTGCACCATTTAGCGGAACAGTAAGTCTTCTTGTGCCCTTTTGAATAACCGTGACAACTGCTCGTTCAAAATCCACCTGATCCCATCGAAGTTCCGTAATGTTCCTGGCCCGAAGACCTGTGTTTATGGCCATCACGACGATTCCATACAACTCTGGGTTTTTGCTTTCCAGACACGCCTTCAACAAATCGCTCTCCTCGGTGGCGCTCAGCCATCGCACAAGAGTGTTGTCTGGCCGAAACATCCTGATCTGTTTGAAAGGCCCGTGTTCACCGTACCTGTATTTCCAGGCCGCCTTGTACATGGCGAAATGACGATCAACCGTGCTTTTCGCAAGATTCCTGGAAACCAGCTCCCTCTGAAATCTTTTCAAAGACAGTGCGTCTACCTGGTCGGTGTAAACATCCCCGAAATATTCCACAAATCTGCTGTAAAACAGCACTGCGCTAGCCGTGATTTTCCTCCCCACCGTGCCAAGCTGTTTGGCGTATTCATCGAAAACGAGGCTTACCCGAACGCGCTCGTCATTGTGTTCAATCGTTTCCAGCCAGAGTCCGTATTCCTCCTGAGCCTCCCTCAAACTGCTGCCGAGAAATCGATGTATAACTCGCCGCCCGTTGAAATCTCTGCGAAAATAAATCTCTCGTTCCTTGAGTATGACCGGGTTACCGCAATTAGGACAGGACTTCTTTTTTACAGTGAAAAACCGCCTGCACGAATGGCACCTGTAGACAATAGCCATGATTTAACCCCCCATCGTTCAGCCATCTTCGCCACCGAAGACTAGCCAGTATCCCTGTTTCTGATCCAGTTTCAATTTATTCCCAATCCGTCTGAGACTTGTGAAGTCAGGCTTTGCCAAACCGCTTTTCCATCTGGAAAGAACCCCCTTGTCGACACCCATGCGGCGGGCAAATTCCGCGTCTGTTTCCCCCGGTTTTGCGAATGTGCGCAACCGAATGTAAAATCCCATTTCTCGGCCCTCATCCCCCCCGAACGCCCGATTTTTGGGAAAACAGTCTTTTTTAACTTGACAAGTTACGTTTACTAGTTGTTTACTAGCAACCATATACGGATAAAACAACCACATTGTATTATATCAAGTTACGCTACTGCGTATTTTTTGTCAACATAAATTATGACGGGGGTGGAATGAATATAGTCGAAAAAATTTTGGCATTAAAAACCCAGGATGGCCGAGACTCGTCACTCGCTCGCAGTCTTAATCTCCCTTACACAACCCTAAATTCATGGCGTCGCGGTTACAGGACAAATCCCAAGATAACCACGCTCACCAACATCTGCTCCGCGCTGGGCTGTTCGCTGTCGGACCTGGTTGATCCACACTACGACATTCAATCGGCGCTGCGATGCAAAGAAACGGAGAGACGCAATGCCGCACAATCCGAAAAAAATTGAACGTGCTTATTACACAGTTGAAGAAGCTGCAAAAATTCTTGGAGTGTCGCCACAGACCGTTAACCATTGGTGTTACCAGAGAGCTTTCAAAAGCATTCTGACAATACCGGCAGGATCACGGACCAGGCATTTCATTCCGAAAATAATTCTGGACAGCCCAATTGATGAAATTCAGCAACTACTCGGTAATGAACAATGAAC